>NZ_JBFRFG010000011.1:0-133627 GCF_052114705.1 Terrabacter sp. 2YAF2 | reverse complement strand
CGAGCCGTCCTCGCCTGCCGCGCAGGATCTGAGCCGCAAGGATCAGCAGCCACGCGAGAACGCTTAAGCCGAAGAGCGCGGAGCCGACAAGCAAGTCCGTCATAAGTCCAACTACGAGGCAGCCCAAGAACAGCCAGCCAAACCTGAACAGCGTGGAGCCCCACGCGTTCTTGAAGCTGACGAGGCCCACCAGCGCGACCGCCTTCCGAATCATTCGCTCCGACGCGACAACTCTGCATCGCCGCTTCTGACCTACGCCCAGCGATGGGACACAAGAGTCGCAAGGTCGTGTGGACGGAACTCTACAACCCGCAGCAGACGCCAGGCCTGAGCTCGCAGGAGCACGCGCGCTCATGCCGCTGCCGGCTGGCCTACGTGCGCCCCGAGCATGCGTCTGCCTTGAAACTGCGCGTAAGTCTGGACCGTGTCTACGAAGTTGTCCTTCGTCTGGACGTAGGTCTGGCTGAGGACCTGACCAGGTTTCAGCGTGGATAGTCGTGCCAGCGTGAACTCGACGTGGCCTGTGAACCAACTGTTGTCGCTCGTCCATCCGTAAGCGACGTAGGCGGTGCCGGACTTCATCGCCTCGTGAGGACCCGTACGTGACCAGGAGTCGGATGGGTCGGCGGTGTTTAGATCCGACTTCAGGGCAGTGTTTGGCGTGACTGGCGACGCCGCCTTCCACTCAGCGACGGAGATCGAGGAGTCTTCACCTTTCGGATCTTCCGCGGTCCGATCACGGTAGATCGTCGCCCCGTCTATGTGGTCGTTGCAGAGAGCGAAGACAACAACCGGGCGTCCTCGCTCATCGACAGTCATGCCCGTTAATCCGGCACCAGCCACCGTCTCGCACCCTGCGAGGGTCAGCGCCCCTGTGTACACCAGAAGTGCGCTACATGCCTTACTGGCGGCGCGGGTCCACTGCGGCTCCCAGATCACGAGGCCAAATGTCGCACCCGCCGGGCCACAACGCCTCCTGACGTGACTGAACTGCAACGTCCGCTTCTGCCGCTCTCCGTTCGAGCGGTGGTCGCTCCACGTGGGAAGGTGAGGCGTGGGTTTCTTGCTCGAGCTACTCGTCGACTGGCTCGTTGCGCCGCTTCCCCTTGAGCTGAGCGCAAGAGCTCGTCTACGGGCCTTTCGCAAGGGAAGGCCGGTCTTCATTGGCGCCCACTTTGGCGAGGCCTACCACTGGGCAGACCATCTTCTGTGTCATGGACCCCGGCTCTGGGTCGTGACTAACAAGGAGCACGTCAATGAGCAGCGAGTCGAGCTTCGCGCCGATCGCGACACGGTCGTGATCGAACGCCACGTCGGCTGGTCGACCAGTCCGCGTGTGGCGGTCGAGGCCAATGGCCGCCGACTCGCGATCAGCACCCTGAGTGACTTCGACCTACTCGTCGAAGCGATCGAGAGCTGGCGGACGGCAGGCGATTGACGCACGCAAATGCCGCTGTCCGCCGCCCGCACATCGAAGGCCCCCGCCCACAGATGAGGTGAGCGGGGGCCGCCGGCCGCGTTGCCGGCGTGGGGCGCCTGGCCGGCGTTGTTGCGATGTGGTCGCAGAGGCGACGCTACGTCACCCCACCGACAGCCTCAGAAGGCCCTGGCCGCCCGTGGAGCGGGCGCCCTTTAGAGCCGATACTGTCGGGCGAAGCCATCGGCTGCTTCGTCGTAGCTCGAGCCCTGCGGCAGGGCCAGCTGCGAGCAGTAGCCCCCGGGCAGGGTGTCGTTGCAGTCGAGCAGTCCCTGGATCATGGACGACTCGTCTTCGGTGAGCCTGGTTGGGAACGGCTCGGGCTGGTCAAGCCAGTCCAGGAAGTCCTGGCGTTGGCTGACGGGTGCATGAAGCATGTCGATCTCCTTTTTGCAGGGGTGTTGGATCCCTTTGAGGTGACCGAGCACCAGGGCCACTCGGGTTGGGAGACGACCTGACCATGAAGACGAGCATGCGGTGCTTCCCTCATGGTGACCGCTCTCGGAGCTAAACGACAAGCCCTTCGGTGAAACACCAACTGGTCGACCGCAGCCATCCAGCAGGAGGGCTACTGCAGGCCAGGCCGGGCGGGCCAGCTACTGATCGGCGGCTTATGCGGGATCGAGGTGTGGCCTCGCGCGATGTAGTCGGGCAGCATGGCGCAGCACCCCGGCGGCCGCTGAAGCGTCGGCCTCGACCTCCACGACGAACGGCGCCACGACCGTCACCTGGGTAGGAGCAGCCGAGCCCCAGGCGAAGGTGCGCTCGAACGTCTCGCCGGTGGGGTGCAGCAACGGCGCCAGCCTCTTGCCGACCGCCTTGGACAGCGAGGTCGTCGAGCCGGCAGTGATCGGCAGTCCGTTCTCGTCGACGTCACCGGGGAAGGCGAGCACGAGGGCGGTAGGCGCCGCTTGGTCACCGGTGAACCCGATCGCGAGCATGTCGAGCGTCTGCTTGGACTTGATCTTCCACCACACCCGTTGACCGGGCACCATCGGGTAGGTGCCGCCGGCGTCCTTGATCATCAGGCCTTCGATACCGCCGGCCGTGAGGGTGTGGAACCACTCGCGGGCCAGGGCCGCGTCAGCGGTCTGCTGGCACAGCACGATGGGCGACGCCATCCCCGCCAGGGCCTTCTCGAGCACGGCCCGGCGCTCCTGCAGCGGTCGCCCCCGTAGGTCCTAGGAGCCGGCCGCGAGCACGTCGAAGACGACGAGCTGGGCTGGGCGTCGGGCGGCGACTGCGCGGATCCGCCGGCCGGCGATCATCCGAGCCTGCAGGCCCTCGAAGTCGAAGCGGCCGGCAGCCGGATCCCACGCGACGACCTCACCGTCCAGCACGAGGTCGTCCAGCAGCCGTGAGCTGAGCGCCGGGGTGAGGTCGGGGAACAGGGGCGTGAGGTTGGTGCCGTTGCGGGAGAAGATTTTCCCGCCGCCGACCAGGGCCCGGTAGCCATCCCACTTCGGCTCCCACCGCAGGTCCTTGACTCCGGACGGAGTGAGGTCATCGACGGGGCGCGCGAGGGCGACCGGTGCCTGAAGGGACACGACAGCCATGTCGTTCACCTTGCACCACCAGGCCCCTCGTCGGTGAGCCCGAGGCGGCGACCAACCCGAATCGGGCGTTGCCAAGCCAGCGACCGCGACCACGACCGACCCCTAAAGGGGATCAGGTCGCGGTCGGGGTCGTTCTACCTCGTCGCTTCGTCGCGCAGGAAGTACTTCTTGGATTTTCGTGGGCCAAGCTCTACGCGTAGAACATCCATCGCCTCAAGGTCATTGAGGCGGGCCCTCGTGTTCCGGGTGTTACCTCCAAGGAGCTCCATCAGCTGCGTCTGCGTCAGCCCTGGGTTGTCAGCCACCAGGCCGCGGATGTGGATGTCCAGGTCAGCGCCTCCGGGGTCCGTCTCCGAATCTGACTCGGCGTCGTCTCCCGGCGGCTCAAGAGCAAGGATGAGGGAGCGGGACCCCGCCTCATGCAGCGCAAGCGACGTGACGGTGGCGCGGGCGATCAGTGGTGTTCGACCCTTACCAACTGCGTGTCGGCCCACTCCACCCGGGCGGTCCTTGACCAGGCGGAGAGTGAACTCACCCCGCCCGCCTTCCACAAGGCGCTGTGATGCCTCGACCGTGTAGGCGGCCCCCGAGATCGCCGCCAGTTTGGCCTGGGCCCCGACCGGGAACCGGCCGCGCCCCTCCCGTGACTTGGTTACATGATCGATCAGGGCCACCGCTCCTCCCGTCTTCTGGGCAAGATCTCGAGGGACGGTGCGCATCCACCGGGCCACGTTGTCGTTGTCGGTCGACTTGTAGCCGAAAAGGTCCAGTGCCTCGGTAACGCCGTCGATGACGGCTAGGGAGAACGGCCGCTCGAGCAGTTGCTGCCACATCGTCCTGTCCCGCTCGCTGGAGAGATCGGTCTCGGGTCGGACGTAGGTGAACCGCTTGTGAATGTGCTTCGGCTTGGCCCCCAACGCGAGGAGCCGACGCAGAATCGACATCTCGTCGGACTCGAAATCGACATAGAGCACCTCCTTGCCCTCGGTCACCGCCTCGACGCACGCCCACTGCAGCAGCAGGGATTTGCCCGACTCCGGTTCCCCGAAGAAGGTGTGCACCATCCCGGGGTAGAGCAGCCCGGCCCCGTCAGCGCGCAGCATCAACGATGCCTGCAGCGGCTCCAGTGGGCCGTCGACGAGGAGTGACAGGTTCCGCGGCGCCCAACTGGAGCGCTCCTGTGACGGCCCGTCCTGACGGCGAGCGCCTTCGAGAGCCGTACGGCGGACATCGGCTGGTATCGCGCCGCCGCTGCCGTCGCCGCGTGCGACTTCTGAAAGTGGCTCTTGGCGGTGCAGCCCCTCGAGGGCTGCCTTTGCAGGCGCAGTTGTTGCCGAGGCGCCTGCCCCAACCACAGGCACTGCGCCGCGCCCTGCTCCCGGCGGTTGAGCCGCCTCGAGAAGTGCCCCGTGAAGATCACCGGGAAGGGTAGCCAGCGTGCCCGGTGGGTTCCATGTCCCGTGGGCGCGGCTGGCTTCGGACGCGGCTGCGTCCGGGAGAACCGCCACCTCGCCATCGCACAGGACCTCTAGCTCACCCTCCAAGGGACCGTAGTCGCCGCTCGGCAACGGTTTGCCATCCTCCAGCGCCAGCAGGTACTTGGCCTGCCCCGGGCGGGCGCCCATCAGGACCGACCCCATGGCCATGACGGTGAGGAGTTCTACCGACGGGTCCCTGGGTTCGCTGTCAAGAAGGCGGAACGCCACTGCACCGGAACGGGCTAGATCGAGGGCAAGGCGAGCGTCCGGCCATCTGTGGAACCACTTCCTAATCTTGCTTGCCTTCCGGCTCGAGCGCTCGGCCCAGTCCGGCCCCAGCAGGGAGGCGGGGTCGTCCGACTCGGCGGCGACAGGGACGACGTACCATCCAGCCTCCGCGTACCAGACGGCGGCATCCTCTGCCGATGCCGAGACCCAACGCGGCAACCGCAGGGCTTGGGAGGTAGTCATAGGGCCACGTCCTTGGACTGCAGCCCGTGCGCCGCCCGACGCTGGGCTTTCATGCCCTGCCCGAGCCGTGCTCAGCCTCTGCCTGTCGCTTGGCGATCCAGGTCTCCACGTCGGCGCGCGCGTACAGAACATGTCTGCCGACCTTCAGCCCGAGCGGTCCGTAGCCGGTGTGACGCCAGTAGCGCACCGTCTCGGGGTTCGTGCGGAGGAGCCCAGCGAGCTCTGCGGTCGTCAGGTACGGGCTCTTCGGCGTCGCGGGGTAGTCATCGTTGGCACTCGGTTTCATGCCTTGAACCATCGATCGTCGGGTGTCATGATGGAAGGCCCTTGTTCCCGCTTTGGAAGGGTCCAGATGCCGCGAAGGAAGCCCGGGACGATGTTCGCCGAGCGCTACGTGGCTTGGCACGTGGAAGTTCAACTCACTCGGCGAGGGTGGTCCTACCGTGAACTGGCCGACCGCATGACGGCGGCTGGCGCACCCACGAACCAGTCCTCCATCCACAAGATGCTCAGGCAGGATCCTCCGCGTCGGATCACGGTGAACGAACTCGCCGCCCTGGCCGAGATCTTCGATGTTCCGATGCAGGAACTCGCCCAGTCGGTTGACCGTAGTCTCAGCGAGGAGGCGAACCGGCTCTTGGCGGATCTGTACGCGGCGAAAGAGCCCTACCTGGCGGCGGCCCAGAGGCTCAGCCGTACTATTCGGCACCTCACTCTCGCGTTTCTGGCGAGCGATGAGTTCAGCGGGAGTCTCATGGCGGTATTGGCGCGCCAGGAATCGTCGATGTTGGAGCTGTTGGACATCGCCCACGAAGCGGAGGATCGGGTGTACGCCCAGGCCCAAGCCGACGCTGAGGCGCATCGCCTACCGAGGTTTGCGCGCCGCTACCACGAGATGACACGAAAAGCCGAGCTGGAAGACGGGAGCGACGATGGCCAGCATCGCGAAAAGACCTGACGGCCGTTGGAGGGCCCGGTACCGGGACGCGGCCGGCAAGGAGCACGCGCGCCACTTCGCCCGCAAGATGGACGCGCAACGCTGGCTCGACGAGGTGACTGCCTCGCTTGTCACTGGCCAGTACGTGGACCCGCGGGCCGGCAAGGTGACGTTCAGCGCCTTCTACCAGGCCTGGTCATCCCGACAAGTGTGGGTTCCCTCGACCCGATCCAACGCCGACCATGCGGCCGCGACGGTCCCGTTCGCCGGCGTCCCGCTGAAGGCGATCCGGCGGTCCCACATCGAGGCATGGGTGAAGGCACTCAGCGCCGACCTGGCGGCCTCGACGATCAAGACCAGGTTCGTCATCGTCAGATCAGTGTTCCGCGCGGCGGTCGCCGACAAGATGATCGCCGCGGACCCGTGCGAGGGTGTCGTGCTTCCCCGGCGCCGCAAGGCCGAGGCGGCCATGCGCGTCCCCACTGTCGCGCAGGTGGGGCGCCTGCTGCGGGCCGCCGACGACCGCTTCACGGCATACGTGGCACTCTGCGCGTTCGCCGGCCTGCGGATGGGCGAGGCTGCCGGCGTCCAGGTAGGCGACGTCGACTTCCTCCGGCGTCAACTCACGGTCTCCAGGCAGCTCCAGCGGGACGGGCGCGAAGTCGCGGTCCGGGCGCCGAAATACGGCAGCGAGCGCGCGGTCTACCTGCCCGACGAGCTCGTGACGATACTGGCCGAGCACGTCCGGCAGCACACGCCCGAGGGTTCGCCCGACCGATGGCTGTTCACGGCTTACGCTAAGCCGCTGCACGACAACGCGGTGACGTTCCGGTGGCGCCAGACGCGCAAGGCCGCCGGCTGCCCGAGCGTCCGGTTGCACGACCTCCGACACTTCTACGCCTCAGGCCTGATCGCGGCCGGGTGCGACGTCGTCACGGTGCAGCGGGCGCTCGGACACGCCACGGCCACGACGACGCTCGGGACGTACGCCCACCTGTGGCCATCGGCCGAGGATCGGACGCGGTCCGCGGCCTCGGGTCTCGCGACCGCGGCCCTTGCGGACTCCGTGCGGACCGCCGCGGCCCACTAGGCCGCTGACCTGCACAGACTCACCAGTTCAGAAGTACCAGGGGAACGGCGACCAGTCCGGCTCGCGCTTCTCGAGGAACTGGTCGCGGCCCTCGACGGCCTCGTCCGTCATGTAGGCGAGGCGGGTCGCCTCGCCGGCGAAGACCTGCTGGCCCATGAGGCCGTCGTCGGTGAGGTTGAAGGCGAACTTGAGCATCCGCTGTGCCTGCGGGCTCTTGCCCATGATCTCGGTCGCGACCTGCAGCGCCTCGCGCTCGAGGTCGGCGTGGTCGGCGACGATGTTGACGGCGCCCATCCGCTGCATGTCCTCGGCGGAGTAGGTGCGGCCGAGGAAGAAGATCTCGCGCGCGAACTTCTGGCCGACCATCTTGGCGAGGTAGGCGCTGCCGTAGCCGGCGTCGAAGCTGCCGACGTCGGCGTCGGTCTGTTTGAAGCGGGCGTGCTCCCGGCTGGCGATGGTCAGGTCGCACACGACGTGCAGCGAGTGCCCGCCCCCGGCCGCCCAGCCCGGCACGACGGCGATGACCACCTTCGGCATCGTCCGGATGAGGCGCTGCACCTCGAGGATGTGCAGGCGGCCGCCCTGGGCCTTGACGCGCGCCTCGTCGACGGTGTCCGCGGTCTCGCCCTCGGCGTACTGGTAGCCGGAGCGACCACGGATGCGCTGGTCGCCGCCGGAGCAGAAGGCCCACTTGCCGTCCCTGGGGCTCGGGCCGTTGCCGGTGAGCAGCACGACCCCGACGTCCGGGGTCATGCGGGCGTGGTCGAGCGCGCGGTAGAGCTCGTCGACGGTGTGCGGTCGGAAGGCGTTGAGCACCTCGGGTCGGTCGAAGGCGATGCGCACGACGCCCGACTCCGCGTGCGGGCGCCCCGCCACCGGACGGCGGCGGTGGTAGGTGATGTCGGTGAGGTCGAAGCCCTCGACCGGTGCCCACTCGCTCGGGTCGAAGATCTCGGAAACGGCGCTCTGGCTCGGCTCGCTGCTCACGGGCCGACCCTATCGGCGGGGCTAGGGTCGGACGCATGCCGATCCCTCCCTACGTCGCCCACCTGCGCACCATGGTCGGGCAGGAGCTGCTCTGGATGCCGGGCATCACGGCGGTCGTGCTGCGCGACGGGGAGGGCGGCCCCGAGGTGCTGCTCGTCCGGCGCTCCGACAACGGAGCCTGGACGCCGGTCACGGGCATCGTCGACCCGGGGGAGCACCCGCACGTGACCGCGGTGCGCGAGGTCGAGGAGGAGGCCTGTGTCGTCGCGGAGGTCGAGCGGCTCGTCTGGGTGTCCGCGACGGAGGTGGTGACGCACGTCAACGGCGACCTGGGGCAGTACCTCGACCACACGTTCCGGTGTCGCTGGGTGTCAGGAGAGCCGCGTCCGGGTGACGACGAGTCGACCGACGCCCGCTGGTTCGCGCTCGACGCCCTGCCCGAGATGGCCGAACGACACCGCGACCGCATCACGGTGGCCGTCAACAACCCGGCCGACGTCGTCCTCGGCCACTGATCGCCCCACCCCAATCGAAAGAGCAATCCGTCCGCTCTTCTGGCCCACCACGTGGGCAGGCGGGCGGACGGATTGCTCTTTCGATCGAGGAGAGGAGGCGTGACATCTGTCAGGGGGAGGTGCTGACAACAGGGGCTGGGTCGACGGGCTCCCGCACGCCTACCGTCGAGGGAGGACGGGGCCGACCGGTCCCACGGACGGAGGAGACCGCCGTGTTCTCGCCACGCAACCTCATCATCGCCGGACTCGTGCTCATCGCCGTCGCCCTCGGGTCGTCGGGTCACGGGCTCTGGTGGCTCGTCGGCTTCCTCTGGTTCCTGCCGCACGCCGGGCGGCGTGGGCACGTCTGCGGCCCGGTAGCCCGTCGGCGAGTTGAGCGACGCCGCGACCTGCAGGCCGAGCCCGTCGCGCAACCCGACCCCACCCGCGATCGTCACGAGGCCTTTCCCGCCCGCTGACCCACGTCGGTGATGATGGGGGCATGACGACGCTGCCGCCCATCGACGCGCTCCTCGCGAGGGCACACGTCGTCTCCCTGCCGATGCGGGTCCGCTTCCGTGGCGTCGACGCCCGCGAGGCCCTGCTCCTCGAGGGGCCCTCGGGTTGGGGCGAGTTCAGCCCCTTCGTGGAGTACGCCGACGCTGAGTCGGCGCGCTGGCTCCTCGCCGGCATGGAGGCCGCGTATGCCGTGTGGCCGGCTCCCGTGCGCGACGTCGTCGCCGTCAACGCGACCGTCCCCGCGGTCGGGCCGGAGCGCGTGCCCGAGGTCCTGGCCCGCTTCGACGGGTGCACGACGGCGAAGGTCAAGGTCGCCGAGCGCGGGCAGACGCTCGAGGACGACGTGGACCGCGTCGCTGCCGTCCGGTCCGCGATGGGGCCGTCCGCGCGGATCCGGGTCGACGCCAACGGCGGTTGGGACGTGGAGACCGCCGCCGAGGCGCTGAGGCGGCTCACGGCATACGACCTCGAGTACGCCGAGCAGCCGTGCGCCACGGTCGAGGAGCTCGTCGAGCTGCGAACTGCACTGGCACGCAACGGGGTCGACGTCCGCGTCGCCGCCGACGAGTCGATCCGCAAGGCAGAGGATCCCATCCGGGTGGCGCGGCTCGGCGCCGCCGACATCGTCGTCGTCAAGGTGGCGCCGCTCGGTGGGGTCGCGCGTGCCCTCGAGATCGTCGACGCGTGCGGGCTGCCGGCCGTCGTGTCGTCCGCGCTCGACACCAGCATCGGCATCGCTGCCGGCGTGGCGCTCGCCGCGGCGCTCCCGTCCCTCGACCACGCGTGCGGCCTGGGCACCGTGGGGCTCTTCGACCGCGACGTGTCGGCAACGCCGTGGCGCCCGGCGGGCGGCGTCCTGACGACAGGGCGTGCCGTGCCGGACCCACAGGCTCTCGCCGAGCTCGCGGCACCGCCGGAGCGGCAGCAGTGGTGGCGCGACCGGCTCGTCCGCTGCCATGCGGTGCTTGCGAGCGGCAGCGGCCGGTGATCCAGCTGGCCGGGGCATACGGGCCCGGCTCGAGCAGGACGACTCAGCGGTGCCGGTCCTGGCGGGGCACAACCCGTTGCGCCAGCTCGCGCAGCCAGGTGGCCTCGGCCCGTCGGTCCGCTCGGGAGACCGGGACCTCGAGAACCCTTGTCCCCGAAGGTGACTCGGCAAGTGCGGCCGCCAGCCGACCGAGGTCGTCGATGCGTTCGTATGCCGTGTGGTGGGCCGAGCACAGGGACCCCAGGTCGGTGCCGTGCGGGGTCGCGAAGACACGTTCGAAGGCGCCGGCGTAGCGACGGTCACCCTGCTCGAGGGTGCTGAAGATCGCGCCACCGTCGTCACTGAGGACGACGAAGGTGAGGTCAGGCCGCCGCTGCCCGCGCCCGGTCAGCAGGCCGTTCGAGTCGTGCAGGAACGTCAGGTCGCCGAGGTAGGCGATGCTGCGCGCGGCCCGGGGTCGACCGAGGGCGATGCCGATGGCCGTGGAGACCATGCCGTCGATGCCGGCGAGCCCGCGGTTGCCGACGACGAAGCGGTGCTCGTGGGGGGTCCACGGGGTGGCCATGATGTCGAGGTCGCGCACCGGGTTCGACGAGCCGACGACGAGGGTCGTGTCGGCGGCCACCGCTGCCCCGACCACCGACGCGACGGCGAGGGGTGACAGGCCGTCACCACCCGGCGCCCGGCTCGGATCGCTCGCCGGGGCGGCCAGTCCCGCGTCGATGAGGGTCGACAGCAGGTCGTCGGCGTCCCGCCAGGCGTCGAACCATGCCGCGTCGTCGGGGCCGTCGACGCGAGGCACGACGTCGAGCACGCGGGCGACCTTGCCGGGGTCGGTGGCCACGCCGTCACGTCCGCGGACGGCGAGGACCTCGACGCCGGAGTCGCTGATGAGGTTGGCGACCGGGCGCGACAGGGTCGGGTGACCGACGACGACGACGCGCTCGACGACGTCGCGCAGGTCGGTCGTGAGCAGCAGCCGGCCGGTGCGCAGGGCCTGGCGCCCGATGCGGGCCCCTGACGTCGGCTCGGCCACGAGCGGCCAGTTGGCGGCCTCGGCGAGCAGTCGTGCCGCCGGCCCGGCCTCGTCACCGGCCACGACGACGGTGCGCGGTCCGAGGCGGAGCACCTCCCCGTCGGTCGGCACCGACACCGACGGTTCGACGCCCAGCACCCGCGCCTCCGGCCGCCCCAAGTCCGCCGGGGCGGAGTCGTGGTGGGGTTCCGGGGCAGATCCGCGCATCAAGTCCGCCGGGGCGGAGTTGTGGTGGGGTCCCGGGGCGGATCCGCGCATCAAGTCCGCCGGGGCGGAGTTGTCGGGTCGCTGCCACCACGTGTCCGGGTCCGCGTCCGACGGCAGCAGGTCACCGTCGAGCTGGACGTTGAGCTGGGTCGGGCCACGGCGCGAACAGGCTTGCCCCACAACGAACCCCAGCTCGTCGGGAGACGTGCTGGCTGTGAGGTCGTGGCACGGCGCGAAGGTCCCGAAGATGCCGGCCTGGTCGGTGGTCTGGTTGGCGCCCGTGCCGCGCAGCCGGTCGGGACGGTCCGCGCTGACGACCACCACGCGACGCCCCGTGTGGTGCGCCTCCATGACCGCCGGCAGCAGGTTGCCGACGGCGGTGCCCGACGTCGTGACGACGGCGACCGGTCGTCGTGACCCGGTGGTGAGACCGAGCGCGAGGAATCCTGCCGACCGCTCGTCGACGCGAACGTGCAGGCGCAGGTCGCCGTTCCGGTCGGCGGCATGGAGCGCCAGGGCGAAGGGGGCCGAGCGCGAGCCCGGCGCGAGCACGACGTCTCGGACACCGCCGAGCCACAGCTGCTGCAGCACGTGCAGCGCGAGCTCTGGCGCAGTCCGGTCTCCGGTCACCGTCGCCCCTGTCAGTCGCTCGCGAGCGCGTCGCGCATCGGGATGAGCTTGGCGTCGGACTCGGCGACCTCGGACTCGGGGTCGGACCCGGCGACGATGCCGCACCCGGCATACAGCGTGATCTGCGACGGGTCCTCGGCGTCGAGCGCACCGCTGCGCAGCGCGATGCCCCACGCGCCGTCGCCGCGTGCGTCCATCCAGCCCACGGGCCCGGCGTAGCGGCCCCGGTCCATCTGCTCGAGCTCACCGATCAGCTCGACGGCGCGGGCCGTCGGGGTCCCGCCGACGGCAGCCGACGGGTGGAGCGACGCGGCGAGGGTCAGCGAGGAGGCATCGTCGGCGCTGACGGCGGCGACGTCGGTCGCGAGGTGCATGACGTTGGGCAGGTGCAGGACGAAGGGCGCCTCGGGCACGTTCATCGAGGAGCAGTGCGGGGCGAGGGCCTCTGCGACGGAGCGGACGGCGTACTCGTGCTCCTCGAGGTCCTTCGACGACCGGGCCAGCGAGGCGGCGAGTGCGAGGTCCTTCCCGTCGTCGCCGGTCCGGCGGATCGTGCCGGCGAGCACCCGGGACGTGATGAGGCCCTGGTCGCGGCGCACGAGCAGCTCCGGGGTGGCGCCGACGAGGCCGGCCACCGAGAACACCCAGGTGTTCTCGTAGCGCTCGGCCAGGCGGCGCAGCAGCCAGCGGGGGTCGATGGGGCCCGATGCCGTCGCCATGAGGTCGCGGGCGAGGACGACCTTGTCGACCTCACCCGCACCGATGCGCTGCACGGCCTCGGCGACCGCATGAGCGTAGGCGGCGGGGGAGACCCGGCCGTCGGCGAAGGCCACGTCTCGCGGCGCCTCGGGCTCGCCTGCCACAGAGGGCTTTTCGAGCAGAGTCAGCTGTGGTTCGAGTGAGACGGTCGTGAGCCACCCGTGTCCGTCACGGCGGCCGACGATGGTCGACGGCACGACGAGACGGGCCGACTCGGCAGAGTCCGAGGCGAAGGGGAACGAGCCGAAGCACACGAGCCCCGTGCCCGGTCGCCCGACCTCGTCGCGCACCACCGCGCGCCCGCTGACCTCACGCCACCACGCCTCCGCCGCGCGGAAGCGGTCATCGCCCCTCGACTGGAACGTCAGCGCCGAACCCCACCCGACGAGGCCCTCACCGCGGCGCACCCACGACAGCAGCTCGTCGTGAGGCAGGCCGGAGGGCAGGAAGGCCAGCAGGGAGTCCGCGGCCTCGAGGGGCACCGTGCGGACGACGACCGTCGGTCCCGCTGAGGGGGACGGCGCTCCAGGGGCGGGCAGCGTGGACATCGGTGGCAACTCTACGACCGAACGCCCGGGAACCTCGCCGCGTCGCCGCGGTGCGACCGATGCCACCCCCGTCGCGGGTGCGAGGATGAGCGCATGACCCGTGCGCAGCTGGACAAGAAGCCGGTCGACGTCGCGTCGATGTTCGACACCGTCGCCGAGAAGTACGACGTGACCAACGACGTCCTCTCGCTCGGTCAGGACCGGCTGTGGCGCCGAGCCGTCGTCAAGGCCGTCGACGCCCAGCCGGGGGAGCGCATCCTCGACATCGCCGCGGGAACCGGAACCTCCAGCGAGCCGTGGGCGAACCAGGAGATCGAGGTCGTGCCCGCGGACTTCTCGCTCGGCATGCTCCGGGTCGGTCGTCGTCGCCGCCCCGACATGGCCTTCACGGCCGCCGACGCGATGAGCCTGCCGTTCGCCGACGAGAGCTTCGACGTCGTGACGATGAGCTTCGGTCTGCGCAACGTCGCCGACCCCGAGACCGCGCTGCGCGAGTTCCTCCGCGTCACCAAGCCGGGCGGCCGCCTCCTGATCTGCGAGTTCAGCCAGCCGGTCAACAAGGTCTTCCGCACCGTCTACTCGAACTACCTCATGCGCGCGCTGCCGCCGGTGGCCCGCCGCACGTCGAGCAACCCCGACTCCTACGTCTACCTCGCCGAGTCGATCCGTGCCTGGCCGCCGCAGGGCGAGCTGGCCCGCATCGTCGAGACCGCCGGCTGGCAGCGGGTCGGCTGGACCAACCTCACCGGCGGCATCGTCGCTCTCCACCTCGGGACCAAGCGCTGACGGCATACGACCTCTTGCGTATGCCGCGTGCCCGTCCCGCGGCCACACGTGGCCTCTCGACGTGCGGGAAGCGGCACGACGTGGCCTCTCGACGCTGGGGGGCTGTCGAAGGTAAGGCATGCCTTATCTGACAAGGACGAAAGTGCGGGAATAGACTCCCCGGTAGTTCGTGAAGTTCTTCACAAGCGGTTCGGAAGCGTGCAGGGAGACATGACCAGTTCGAGCGTCGCGCCCAGCCCCCCAGGGGGTGGCGGTGCACCCGTCGAGCGGGCCGACGTCATCGTCGTCGGTGCCGGTCCGGGTGGCAGCGCGACGGCCGCGTACCTCGCTGACCACGGTCTCGACGTCGTCCTCCTCGAGAAGTCGGCGTTCCCGCGCGACAAGATCTGCGGCGACGGCCTGACGCCCCGCGCGACGAAGGAGCTCATCTCCCTCGGCGTAGACACGACCGGCTGGCAGCGCACCAAGGGTCTGCGCATCAAGGGTGGCGGCCACACGCTGCAGCTCGACTGGCCCGAGTCCGACGCCTTCCCCGGCTACGGCATGGTCCGCACCCGCGCCCAGCTCGACGAGGCCCTGGCCCGCCACGCGGTGAGCAGGGGCGCCCAGCTCCACGAGCGCACGAGCGTCTCCGCTCCGCTCCGCGACGCCTCGGGTCGCGTCGCCGGGGTCACCGCCAAGCGCGTCGACGAGTCGGGCCGCGCCACGGGTGAGACGGTCACCTACCGCGCCCCGGTCGTCGTCGCGAGCGACGGCGTCTCGAGCCGTCTCGCGACGGCCGTCGGTCGCCCCAAGCGCGAGGACCGCGTCATGGGCGTGGCCGTCCGGGCGTACTACACCACCCCGAAGCGCGACGACTACCTCGAGAGCCACCTCGAGCTGTGGAGCCGTGACGACGCCGGCAACCGCATCCTCATGCCCGGCTACGGCTGGCTCTTCCCCCTCGAGGACGGTCGCACCAACGTCGGCCTCGGCACGCTCGACACCACGTCGGCCTTCCAGAAGACCGACTACAAGGACGTCATGCGTCGGTGGGTCGAGGACATCTTTCCGGAGTGGCAGCTCGAGCACGACGAGTCGGCCGGCCCGATCCGCGGCGCCGCGCTGCCGATGGGCTTCAACCGCACGCCGCTCTACGCCGACGGCCTGCTCCTCGTCGGCGACTCCGGCGGCATGGTCAACCCCTTCAACGGCGAGGGCATCGACTACGCCCTCGAGGCCGCGCGCCTCGGCGCCGAGCTCGTCGCCCAGGCGATGGCGCGGCCGAGCGACGCTGCCCGCGAGCGGGTGCTCGCGGCATACCCCAAGGTCATGAAGGACGAGCTCGGCGGCTACTTCACCCTCGGTCGGTGGTTCGCCCACGCCATCGGCAACCCCGAGGTCATGCGGCTCGCGACGAAGTACGGCCTGCCGCGCACCCGGCTCATGCCGTTGCTGCTCAAGATCATGGCCAACCTCGCCGACCCGATGAGCAAGGGCGCCAGCGACCGCCTCATCACCGCCCTCTCGCGGCTGGCGCCCAGCGCATGAGCCACGCCTCCGTGGGCGCGACGGTGGCGCCGAGCAGCATCAAGTCGGACGCCCCTAGGATGGGTGCGCCGCGCACCTGCGCCCCTCCAGCCCCCGCAGCCCCTGCCATGCACGCATCGCACGACTCGCACGACCGAAAGGCACGTGACCTCGGATGAACTCCTACGTCCCGATCCTGTTCATGCTGGGGCTCGGCTTCGCGTTCGCCGCGCTGTCGGTCTTCACCTCGCTCGTCGTCGGGCCCAAGCGCTACAACCGCGCCAAGCTCGAGGCCTACGAGTGCGGCATCCAGCCGTCGCCCCAGGCGGCCGGCGGTGGGCGCGTCCCGATCAAGTACTACCTGACGGCGATGCTCTTCATCATCTTCGACATCGAGTCGGTCTTCCTCTATCCGTTCGCGGTGGCCTTCAACAAGCTGGGCCTCTTCGCGCTGGTCGAGATGGTCCTGTTCATCATCACGGTGTTCATCGCGTACGCCTACGTCTGGCGCCGCGGCGGGCTCGAGTGGGACTGACCCCGGATGACGCCGCACCAGCGGCGCACGTCCACGGGTTTCATCAGGAAGGTTAAGGAGTAAGCAATGGGTCTCGAAGAGAAGCTCCCAGCCGGGTTCCTGCTCTCGACGGTCGAGGGCCTCGCCGGCTACATGCGCAAGGCCTCGATCTGGCCGGCCACCTTCGGCCTCGCCTGCTGCGCCATCGAGATGATGGCCGTGGGCACGCCCGACTACGACATCGCCCGGTTCGGCATGGAGCGCTTCTCGGCGACCCCGCGCCAGGCCGACCTCATGATCGTCGCGGGACGCGTGAGCCAGAAGATGGCCCCCGTCGTGCGCCAGGTCTACGACCAGATGCCCAACCCCAAGTGGGTCATCTCGATGGGCGTCTGCGCCAGCTCGGGCGGCATGTTCAACAACTACGCGATCGTCCAGGGCGTCGACCACATCATCCCGGTCGACATCTACCTGCCCGGCTGTCCGCCCCGCCCGCAGATGCTGCTCAACGCGATCATCGAGCTGCACCACCAGATCGAGACCTCGCCGCTCGGCGTCAACCGGGAGAACGCCGCCAAGGCCGCCGAGGCTGCCGCGCTGTCCGCGACGCCGACGCACCAGATGAAGGGCCTGCTCGCATGAGCGACGGCGAGAAGAAGGACGACAAGGGCGCCGTGAACGCCGACACCACCAAGGACCAGTCCTCGGGTCTCACGCCCCACGAGATCGAGCTCGCGCAGCAGCGCACCCCCGCCGAGCCCGAGGTCGTCGGCGTCCGCCACGGCATGTTCGGTGCCACGCAAGGTGCCGACACCACCGGCTACTCCGGCCTCGTCCGGCCGATCCTCGTCGCCGGCGCGTCCGAGCGCCCCTACGGCGGCTACTTCGACGAGATCGCCGACAACCTCGAGCGCGGCCTCGTGGGCGGCACCGCCTCCTACGCCGAGGCCGTCGACCGCGTCGTCGTCGACCGGGGCGAGATGACCATCCACGTCCGCCGCGAGCACCTGCTTGCCGTGGCCCGCGTGCTGCGTGACGACGCCTCGCTGCGCTTCGAGATCGTCACCGGCGTCTCGGGCGTGCACTACCCGAACCGCACCGGTGAGGAGCTGCACGCCGTCTACCACTTCCTGTCGATCACCCACGGCGGGCGGCGGGTCCGCGTCGAGGTCAGCTGCCCCGACGACGACCGCCACATCCCGTCGATCGTCTCCGTCTACCCGGCCAACGACTGGCACGAGCGCGAGACGTGGGACATGTTCGGCATCGAGTTCGACGGCCACCCGGCCCTCACCCGAATCCTCATGCCCGACGACTGGCCGGGCCACCCGCAGCGGAAGGACTACCCCCTCGGCGGCATCCCCGTCGAGTACAAGGGCGCCACCATCCCGCCGCCGGACCAGCGGAGGTCGTACAACTGATGAGCACGCACACCGAGTTCAGCCAGACCGAGGTGCCGGACGCCGGCGCCAACGACGTCTACGCCACGTCCGTGGCCGACGAGCAGGCCAGCGAGGGCGCCCACGTCTTCAACGCCTCCGGCGGCGACTGGAACGACCTCGTCGACGAGGCCACCTCGCTCGGCGAGGAGCGCATCGTCGTCAACATGGGCCCGCAGCACCCGTCGACGCACGGCGTGCTCCGCCTCATCCTCGAGATCGACGGTGAGACGGTGACCGAGGCCCGCGCCGGCATCGGCTACCTCCACACCGGCATCGAGAAGAACATGGAGTACCGCACCTGGGTGCAGGGCGTCACGTTCTGCACGCGCATGGACTACCTCACGCCCATGTTCCAGGAGGCGGCCTACTGCCTCGCAATCGAGAAGCTGCTCGGTATCACCGACCAGATCCCCGAGCGCGCCAACGTCATCCGCGTGCTCATGATGGAGATGACGCGCATCAGCAGCCACCTCATCTGCCTCGGCACCGGTGGCATGGAGATGGGCGCGACGACGGTCATGACCGTCGCCTTCCGTGAGCGCGAGCGGCTGCTCCGCGTCATCGAGATGGTGACCGGCCTGCGCATGAACAACGCCTACATCCGCCCCGGCGGCGTGGCCCAGGACCTGCCGCCCGGCTGCATCGACGCGCTGCGCGAGATGGTCCCCGAGGTCCGCCGCGGTCTCGGCGAGCTCGAGGCCCTGCTCAACGAGAACCCCGTCCTCAAGGGGCGCACCGTCAACGTGGGCGTGCTCAATCTGGCCGGCTGCATGGCCCTCGGCATCACCGGCCCCGTGCTGCGCTCGACGGGCCTGCCGCACGACCTGCGCAAGCTCGACCCCTACTGCGGCTACGAGACCTACGACTTCGAGGTCAAGACGCGCACGAGCCAGGACGCCTACGGCCGCCTCCGCATCCGCATCGACGAGATGTACGAGTCGCTGAAGATCATCGAGCAGGCGACCGACCGTCTCCAGGCGGACGAGGGCCCGATCATGGTGGCCGACAAGAAGATCGCGTGGCCGGCGCAGCTCGCGCTCGGCAGCGACGGTCTCGGCAACAGCCTCGACCACATCCGCGAGATCATGGGCACCTCGATGGAGTCCCTGATCCACCACTTCAAGCTCGTCACCGAGGGCTTCCGGGTGCCGCCCGGCCAGGCCTACGTCGCCATCGAGTCGCCGAAGGGCGAGCTGGGCTGTCACGTCGTCTCCGACGGCGGCACGCGCCCCTACCGCGCGCACTTCCGCGACCCGAGCTTCAACAACCTGCAGGCCGTGGCCGCGATGTGCGAAGGCAGCCAGATCGCCGACGTCATCGTCGCCGTGGCCTCGATCGACCCCGTCATGGGAGGTGTGGACCGTTGAGCGGCCACGACGCTTCAGGCCACCTGCACGTCAGCCCCGAGTCCAAGGCGCCGTATGCCGCCGACGTCCTCGAGAAGCTGCACGCCGACGCCGCCGAGGTCATCGCGCGCTACCCGCAGAAGCGCTCCGCGCTCCTGCCGCTGCTGCACCTCGTGCAGTCGGTCGACGGCTACGTCACGGGCCGTGGCGTGAGCTTCTGCGCCGAGGTGCTCGACCTCACCGAGGCCGAGGTGAGCGGTGTCGCCACCTTCTACACGCAGTACAAGCGCCACCCCAACGGTGACTACACCGTCGGTGTCTGCACCAACACGCTGTGCGCCGTCATGGGCGGCGACCTGATCTTCGACCGGGTCTCCGAGCACCTCGGCATCGGTCACGACGAGACGACCGAGGACGGCAAGATCACCCTCGAGCGCGTCGAGTGCAACGCGGCGTGCGACTACGCGCCGGTCGTCATGGCCAACTGGGAGTTCTTCGACAACCAGACGCCCGAGAGCACGATCGGCCTCGTCGAGGACCTCCGCGCCGGCAAGGACGTCGCCCCGACGCGCGGAGCCGCCAAGGTCTGCACGTTCAAGGAGGTCTCGCGGGTCCTCGCGGGCTTCGAGGACGGTCGCGCCGACGAGGGCGTGGGCGCCGGCCCGGCGTCGCTGCTCGGCCTGAAGATCGCCAACGAGCACGGCTGGGTCGCGCCGGGTTCGGACCGCGGCAACGGCTCGCGCCCATCCACGGCCGACGGCAAGGAGGGATCGAAGTGACCGACACCCTGACCCCGATCCTCACGAAGTTCTGGGACGACCCGCAGTCCTGGACCCTCGCGACGTACGAGCGCCACGACGGCTACAAGGCCCTCACGAAGGCGCTCGACATGGAGCCGCAGGCGATCATCGACGCCGTCAAGGACTCGAGCATCCGTGGCCGCGGCGGCGCCGGCTTCCCGACCGGCATGAAGTGGTCGTTCATGAGCCCGCCCGACGGCGGTCCGCGCTACCTCGTCGTCAATGCCGACGAGTCCGAGCCGGGCACGTGCAAGGACGTGCCGCTCATGATGGCCAACCCGCACGCCCTCATCGAGGGCGTCATCATCGCGTCGTACGCCATCGGCTGCGAGCACGCCTTCATCTACCTTCGTGGTGAGGTCGTCCACGTCTACCGTCGCCTGCTCCGTGCCGTCGAGGAGGCCCGCGCGGCCGGCCACCTCGGCACGAACGTCGGTGGCAAGGGCGTCACGGTCGACATCACGGTGCACGCCGGCGCCGGTGCCTACATCTGTGGTGAGGAGACGGCGCTGCTCGACTCGCTCGAGGGTCGCCGCGGCCAACCGCGCCTCAAGCCGCCGTTCCCCGGCGCGGCGGGCCTCTACGCCCGCCCGACGTCGGTCAACAACGTCGAGTCCATCGCCTCGGTGCCCGGGATCATCCTCGAGGGCTCCGACTGGTTCAAGGGCATGGGCACCGAGAAGTCCACGGGCTTCGGCATCTTCAGCCTCTCGGGCCACGTCACGAACCCCGGCCAGTTCGAGGCCCCGCTCGGCATCACGATGCGCGAGCTCATCGAGCTCGCCGGTGGCATGCGCGGCGGCCGCAAGCTGAAGTTCTGGACGCCCGGTGGTTCGTCCACGCCGATCTTCACCGACGAGCACCTCGACGTGCCGCTCGACTTCGACTCGGTCGCCGCGGCCGGCTCGATGCTCGGCACCCGCGCGCTGCAGGTCTTCGACGAGACCGTCTCGGTCGTGCGCGCCGTCGCCCGGTGGACCGACTTCTACGCCCACGAGTCCTGCGGCAAGTGCACGCCGTGCCGCGAGGGCACGTGGTGGCTGCGCCAGATCATGAACCGCATCGAGGCGGGGGAGGGCACGCAGGACGACATCGACAAGCTCGTCGACATCTGCGACAACATCCTCGGCCGCAGCTTCTGCGCGCTCGGTGACGCGGCGACGAGCCCGATCACGTCGGCCGTCCAGTACTTCCGCGAGGAGTTCGAGGCCGGCATGCACACGCCGGCGCACGAGCTGTTCCCGCCGGAGCGGTCGGTGCTCTTCCCGGTCCCGGCCCCCACGTCGACCAAGGAGTCCAGCGGGATGGTGTCCGCATGACCGTCACGACCTCCCCGTCCGCAGGCGGCAACGCCGTCGACAAGGGCGGCAACGCGCAGGTGCCCCCGAACCCCGACCACGTCGGCCTCACGATCGACGGCGTGCCCGTCAGCGTGCCCAAGGGCACGCTCGTCATCCGGGCCGCCGAGACCGTGGGCATCGAGATCCCGCGCTTCTGCGACCACCCGCTGCTCGACCCGGTCGGGGCGTGCCGCCAGTGCCTCGTCGACGTGGCGATGCCCGACCGTGACGGCAACGTCCGCCCGATGCCCAAGCCGCAGGCCTCGTGCACGATGACGGTGTCCGAGGGCATGGTCGTCAACACGCAGCACACGTCCAAGGTCGCCGACAAGGCGCAGCAGGGCGTCATGGAGCTGCTCCTCATCAACCACCCGCTCGACTGCCCGGTCTGCGACAAGGGCGGCGAGTGCCCCCTGCAGAACCAGGCGATGAGCTCCGGGCGCCCGGTGTCGCGCTTCGAGGACGTCAAGCGCACCTACCCCAAGCCGGTCAACATCTCCTCGCAGGTCCTGCTCGACCGCGAGCGCTGCGTGCTGTGTGCCCGCTGCACCCGCTTCTCCGACCAGGTCGCCGGCGACCCCTTCATCGCGCTCGTCGAGCGTGGCGCGCTCCAGCAGATCGGCATCTACGAGGACAAGCCGTTCGAGAGCTACTTCTCGGGCAACACCGTCCAGATCTGCCCGGTCGGCGCGCTGACCGGCGCCGCCTACCGCTTCCGCAGCCGGCCGTTCGACCTCGTGTCGACGCCGTCGGTCTGCGAGCACTGCGCGAGCGGCTGCGCCATCCGCACCGACCACCGTCGCGGCGTCGTGCTGCGCCGGATGGCGGCCGAGGACCAGGCCGTCAACGAGGAGTGGAACTGCGACAAGGGCCGGTGGGCGTTCACCTACGCCACGCTGCCCGACCGCATCCAGCTGCCGATGGTGCGAGACGACAGCGGCGAGCTCAAGGTCGTCGGCTGGCCCGAGGCCCTTGCGGCCGCGGCTGCCGGACTGTCGCGCGCCCGGACCGCCGGCGTGCTCGTCGGCGGCCGCGTCTCGGCCGAGGACGCCTACGCCTACGGCAAGTTCGCCCGCGTGGTGCTCGGCACGAACGACGTCGACTTCCGCGCCCGGCCGCACTCGGCCGAGGAGGTCGCCTTCCTCGCCGAGCACGTCGCCGCGACCGGCCCCGACAGCGGCGCGGTGACGTACCCCGACCTCGAGGCCGCCAAGGCCGTCCTCCTCGTCGGCTTCGAGCCCGAGGACGAGAGCCCGATCGTCTTCCTGCGCCTGCGCAAGGCCTTCCGCAAGCGCAAGACGCAGGTGTATGCCGTCGCGTCCCACGCGACGCGCGGCCTGGACAAGGTGGGTGGCACCCTGCTGCCGACCGTGCCCGGCCACGAGGCCACGGCCCTGGCCGACCTCGCGGCTCCCGCGCGCGAGGCACTGGCCGCGGGTGGCGTCATCCTCGTCGGTGAGCGCCTCGCCACGGCCCCCGGTGCGCTGCGCGCCGCGGCCGAGCTCGCCGCCGCCACCGGTGCCCGGGTCGCCTGGGTGCCGCGTCGGGCGGGGGAGCGCGGTGCCCTCGAGGCGGGCGCGCTCGGTGCGCTGCTGCCCGGAGGCCGCCCCGTCGCGGACGCCTCGGCTCGCGCCGAGGTCGCCCGGGTCTGGGAGGTCGACCACGTCCCGGCCGCTCCGGCCCGTGACACGGCCGGCATCATCGCCGCGGCTGCTGCGGGAGACATCGAGGCCCTGCTCGTCGGCGGCGTCGACCCGTCCGACCTCGGTGACGCGGCTGCCGCCGCGGCGCTCGAGAAGGCGTTCGTCGTCTCCCTGGAGCTGCGCGAGTCGCCCGTCACGGCTGTCGCCGACGTCGTGCTGCCCGTCGCGCCGCAGGCCGAGAAGACCGGCACCTACGTCAACTGGGAAGGCCGCGTCCGCGCCTTCCAGGAGGCGCTGGAGAGCAACGCCGTCAGCGACCACCGCGCCCTCGACATGCTCGCCGGCGAGATGGGCGTCTTCCTCGAGACCCGCACGCAGCACGAGATCCACGCCCAGTTCGAGGCCCTCGGGCCCTGGGGTGGGGACCGCGCCACGAGCGCTCCGGAGGGCCAGCGCGCCGCCGCGGCGCCGGTGGGCACCGGCGACTTCGTCCTGTCCACCTGGGCCACGCTGCTCGACGCCGGCCGCATGCAGGACGGCGAGCCGTTCCTGGCCGGCACCGCACCGCTCGCGGTCGCGCGCCTGTCCGCGGCCTCGGCCACCGGGCTCGGCGTCGTCGACGGCGACGCCGTCACCGTGACCGGCCCCGTGGGCAGCGTCACGCTGCCGGCGGCCGTCACCGAGGACATGGTCGACGGTGTCGTCTGGCTCCCGACCAACGCGAAGGACTGCTCGATCCGCACGGGCCTCGGCACCGATGCCGGTGGCCGCGTCCACGTCACGAAGGGTGGTGCGGCATGAGCCTCGGCCTGACCGCATACGGGGTGGCGGCCGCGCTGCCCATGACCGAGAACCCCACGGCCGACTTCAGCGACACCCCGTGGTGGCTGGCCCTGATCAAGGCCGTCGGCATCTTCGTCTACCTGCTCATCTCGACGCTGCTCGTCATCTGGTTCGAGCGCCGCGTCATCGGCCGCATGCAGCAGCGCCCGGGCCCGAACCGCAACGGTCCCTTCGGTCTGCTCCAGACCCTCGCCGACGGCATGAAGTCGATGCTCAAGGAAGACATCACGCCGGCCCGCGCCGAGAAGCTCATCTACACCCTCGCGCCGCTCATCGCCGCGACGATGGCGTTCGTCTCCTTCGCGATCATCCCGGTCGGCGGCACGGTGTCGATGTTCGGCCACCGGACGCCCCTGCAGGTGACCGACGTCCCCGTCGCCGTCCTGCTCGTGCTCGCCGTCGCCTCGGTCGGCGTCTACGGCATCATCCTCGCCGGCTGGAGCTCGGGCTCGACCTACCCGCTGCTCGGTGGCCTGCGCTCGACCGCCCAGGTCATCAGCTACGAGATCGCCATGGGCCTCTCGCTCGTCGCGATCTTCCTCTACAGCGGCTCGATGTCGACCTCGGCCATCGTCTCGGCGCAGAGCTCGCTCTGGTATATCCTCCCGGCGTTCTTCAGCTTCGCCGTCTACGTCATCACCATGGTCGGCGAGACCAACCGTCTGCCCTTCGACCTCGCCGAGGGCGAGGGCGAGCTGACCGGTGGCTTCCACACCGAGTACTCCTCGATGCGCTTCGCGATGTTCTTCCTCGGCGAGTACGTCAACATGTTCACCGTCTCGGCCCTCGCCACCACCTTGTTCCTCGGTGGCTGGCAGGCCCCGCCGTTCATCTCGGCGATCAACGACAACATGTTCGGCGGCGGCTGGTGGGGCCTGCTGTGGTTCACCGCCAAGCTGTGGCTGTTCATGTTCATCTTCGTCTGGCTCCGTGGCTCCCTGCCGCGCGTGCGCTACGACCAGTTCATGCGCTTCGGCTGGAAGTTCCTCATCCCGATCACCCTGGCCTGGGTCGTCGCCGTCGCGTTCATCCGCGGCGCGCAGCTCGGCTTCCTCGGTGACAGCAAGCTGACCTTCGCGAACCGCGAGCTGTCGGTGGCCACCGTCGTCATCGTGGGCATCGTCGCCGTCATCGCCCTCGCCGCGGCGTGGATCTGGGACGACAAGCGCGCCGCCCGGGCCGCTGCCGAGGACGAGACGCCGCCGGAGGAGATCGACCCCTTCGAGGACGGCTACCCCGTGCCGCCACTGCCGGGCCAGCGCCTCGCCGAACCGACCCCGCGCCTGTCCTCGTCGCGGCAGCCCGTGCTGACGACGAGCAGCGCCGCCAGCACCTCGACCGCCGTCAAGGAGGAGGACCATGGCTGACGACACCGTCGGCAAGCACGTGTCGCCCCGGAGCCCCGCCCAGGGCTCGGAGGTCGGCGCGCCGCGTGACCAGCGATCCGGCAGCGACGAGCGCGAGAAGGGCTTCCTCTCGGAGCTGTTCGCGCCGGTGGCCGGGTTCGGGGTGTCGTTCTCGACGATGTTCCGCAAGGTCGCCACCGAGGAGTACCCGGAGAAGCCGCGCCCCACGGCGCCGCGCTTCCACGGGCGCCACCAGCTCAACCGCTACCCGGACGGGCTCGAGAAGTGCATCGGCTGCGAGCTGTGCGCCTGGGCCTGCCCGGCCGACGCGATCCTCGTCGAGGGCGCCGACAACGACGACACCCCGCTCGACCAGGGTGGCAAGGGCCGGTTCAGCCCCGGCGAGCGCTACGGCCGCGTCTACCAGATCAACTACCTGCGCTGCATCTTCTGCGGCCTGTGCATCGAGGCGTGCCCGACCCGCGCCCTGACGATGACGAACTTCTACGAGCTCGCCGACAACGACCGCGGCAAGCTGATCTTCACCAAGGACCAGCTGCTCGCCCCGCTCCAGAGCGGCATGCTGACGGCACCGTTCCCGATGTCCGACGGGCTCGAGGAGCGCGACTACTACCAGGGCAAGGTCAGCGGACCGACGGACGCGCAGCGCGCCTACGTCGAGGCCCGCGACGCGGTTGCGGACGACGACGACGCGTATGCCGGCGGACCGGGCAACGTCGGGGCCGCCGTGCCCGGGGCCCACGACATCGTGCACTCGACCCACCCGACCGCTGCAGACACCCGGGAAGGGGCCAACCCGTGACCTCCACCGCCGAAGCCGTCGGCTTCTGGCTGCTCGCCCCGGTCGCGGTCATCGCCGCGATGGGCCTGCTCTTCGCCAAGAAGGCCGTCCACGCCGCCCTCGGCGTGGCGCTTGTCATGTGCATCCTCGGGATCTTCTACATCATGCAGAAGGCCGACTTCCTCGGGATCGTGCAGGTGTTCGTCTACACCGGCGCCGTGATGATGCTCTTCCTCTTCGTCCTCATGCTCGTGGGCGTCGACTCGTCCGACTCGATCGTCGAGACGATCAAGGGCCAGCGCTGGGCCTCCCTGGTCCTCGTCGTCGGCCTCGCCGGTGTGCTCGTCTTCTCGCTCGGCCAGGTCGTCTTCGACCAGCAGAGCGTGCAGGCTGGCATGGACAAGCTCGTCGCGAGCAACGCCGACACCGGCAACGTGACCGGGCTCGCCGAGCTGATCTTCGGTCAGTACGTCTGGATCTTCGAGGTCACCTCCGCGCTGCTCATCACGGCCGCCCTCGGCGCCATGGTGCTGGCCCACCGCGAGCGCCTGACGCCGCGCATCACCCAGGCCGAGTGGGCCGCCAAGCGCGTCCGCGACAACAAGAACGTCGCGGGCCTGCCCGCGCCCGGTGTCTACGCCCGCCACAACGCGGTGGACACCCCGGCGCTGCTGCCCGACGGCACGCCCAGCGACCTGTCCGTCTCGCGCGTCCTCGTGGCCCGTGACCAGGTCGCGACCGCCGACGGCTTCAAGGACGTCGAGCGGCACATGGAGCGCGAGATCGAGGAAGGTCGGTCCAAGTGAGCCCGATGCACTACGTCTACCTCTCGGTGCTGCTCTTCGCGATCGGCACGGCCACCGTGCTGATCCGACGCAACGCGATCATCGTCTTCATGGGTGTCGAGCTCATGCTCAACGCGACGAACCTCGCCCTCGTCACCTTCTCCCGGATGCACGGCGCCCTCGACGGGCAGGTCATGGCCCTGTTCGTCATGGTCGTCGCAGCCGCGGAGGTCGTCGTCGGGCTCGCCATCATCATGGCGATCTTCCGCGCCCGCCGTTCGGCCTCGGTCGACGACGCCAACCTGCTGAAGCTGTAAGGAGCGCCGCCCACCATGGGAACTCTCGTCCAGACGCTCGCGAGCTCGTCGAGCACGCTGAGCACGTATGCCGTGGGCCTCGCCACGCACGAAGGTGAGGCGCACGCCGCCAGCGGGGTGACGGCATACGCGTGGCTGCTCGTCGCGCTGCCGCTGCTCGGCGCCGCCATCCTGCTCCTCGGTGGCCGCCGCACCGACTCGTTCGGTCCTGTGCTGGCGACCTGCCTGTCGTGGGGCGCGTTCGTCGTCGGCGCGGTCGTCTTCCTCGCGATGCTCGGCCGCGGCGCCGAGGACCGCGCGGTCAGCATCAACCTCTACGACTGGATCGCGGACGGTTCGTTCAAGCTGAGCGCCGGGCTACTCGTCGACCAGCTGTCGATGGTCTTCGTCCTGCTCATCACCTTCGTCGGCTCGCTCATCCACGTGTACTCGATCGGGTACATGGAGCACGACCCCGACAAGCGGCGCTTCTTCGCCTACCTCAACCTCTTCGTCGCGGCGATGCTCCTGCTCGTGCTCGCCAACTCCTACCTGCTGCTCTACGTCGGCTGGGAGGGCGTGGGCCTCGCGAGCTACCTGCTCATCGGCTTCTGGAACTACAACCCGGCTTACGCGACGGCGGCCAACAAGGCGTTCGTGGCCAACCGCGTCGGTGACTTCGGCCTGTCCATCGCGATCATCGTGATGTTCTTCCACTTCGGTGCCGTCGACTTCGCGACGGTGCTCGGCGCGGCCGGCAGCAACGCCAACCAGGGCTTCATGACCGCCATCGGCCTGATGCTGCTGCTCGGTGCCTGTGGCAAGTCGGCCCAGTTCCCGCTGCAGAGCTGGCTCGGCGACGCCATGGCCGGCCCGACGCCGGTGTCGGCGCTCATCCACGCGGCAACGATGGTCACGGCCGGTGTCTACCTCGTCGTGCGCTCGTCGCCGATCTTCCAGGCGGCACCCACGGCCCAGCTCGTCGTCGTCATCGTCGGGGCGATCACCCTGCTCTTCGGTGCCGTCGTCGGTTGCGCCAAGGACGACATCAAGAAGGCCCTCGCGGCCTCGACGATGAGCCAGATCGGCTACATGATGCTCGCTGCGGGCCTCGGCCCGGTCGGCTACGCCTTCGCGATCTTCCACCTGCTCATGCACGGCTTCTTCAAGGCCGGCATGTTCCTCGGCGCCGGGTCGGTCATGCACGGCATGAACGACCAGGTCGACATGCGCCGTTTCGGCGGTCTCTCCGGTGCCATGAAGATCACGTGGGCCACCTTCGGCATCGGCTGGCTCGCCATCCTCGGGGTGCCGCCGTTCTCCGGCTTCTGGTCCAAGGACAAGATCATCGAGGCCGCCTTCATCGGTGAGGGCTGGCGCCCGTGGGTCTTCGGTATGGCCGCCCTCATCGGTGCCGGCATCACGGCCTTCTACATGTCCCGCCTGTTCTTCATGACCTTCCACGGCAAGAAGCGCTGGACCGACGACGTGCACCCGCACGAGTCGGGCAGCCTCATGACGATCCCGATGATCGTGCTCGCCGTCGGGTCGGCCTTCCTCGGCCTCATCCTGGGCCCCACGGGTTTCTTCAACACGTGGCTCGAGCCGGTCACCGGTGCCGAGCCCGCGGGCGCCGAGCCGGTGATCCCCGTGCCGGTGCTCATGGCCCTGACGCTGATCCTCGTGGCGGCCGGCGGTGCGCTGGCCTGGATGCGCTACTGGCGTGACGAGGTCCCGGCCACGGCCCCCACGGGCTCGCTGCTCACGCAGGCCGCGCGCAAGGACCTCTACCAGGACCAGGTCAACGAGGCTCTCCTCATGCGACCCGGTATCCACCTCACGCGCTCGCTCGTCTTCGCGGACAGCAAGGGCGTGGACGGCGCGGCCGGTGGCCTCGCCGCCCTCGTCGGCGGGACGAGCTCCCGCCTGCGCAAGCTGCAGAACGGCTTCGCGCGCTCCTATGCCCTGACGATGCTCGCTGGTGTCGTCGCCATCCTCGGTGCTCTTTGGGTGATGTCCTGATGACCGCAATGTCCACCGTCCCCTGGCTGACGATCCTCGGCCTCATCCCGCTCGTCGGCGCGCTGGTCGTCGCCTTCGCGCCGGGGACCGCCGAGAGCGCCAAGCGGATGGCGATCGGCTTCTCCGTCGTGACGCTCGTCGTCGGCATCATCGCCGCGACACAGTTCGACCGTGGGTCGAGTGCCCAGTTCCAGCTCGGTGAGCAGCACTCGTGGATCCCGCAGTTCGGTGTCAGCTACGCCCTCGGCGTCGACGGCATCGCCCTCGTGCTCATCCTCATGGCCCTCGTGCTGACGCCGATCTGCCTGCTCGCCGCCTGGCACGACGTGCCCGAGGAGCCCGGCCGTAACGGCGCTCAGCGCGTCAAGACCTACTTCGCGCTGATCCTCGTGCTCGAGACGTTCATGGTCGGGGTGTTCGCCGCCACCGACGTGTTCCTCTTCTACGTCTTCTTCGAGGCGATGCTCATCCCGGTCTACTTCCTCATCGGCCGCTTCGGCGGTCCGCGCCGGCAGTACGCCGCGATGAAGTTCCTGCTCTTCTCGCTGGCCGGCGGGCTCATCATGCTCGTCGCCGTCATCGCCCTCTACCTGCAGGGCCCCGGCGGCACCGACGGCTTCCTCATCGAGCGCCTCACCGGCCTCTCGATGGACCCGACCACCGAGCGGCTGCTCTTCGTCGGCTTCTTCTTCGCCTTCGCGGTCAAGGCGCCGATGGTGCCGTTCCACACCTGGCTGCCCGACGCCGCCACCGAGTCCTCGCCGGCGACGGCGACGCTCCTCGTCGGCGTGCTCGACAAGGTCGGGACGTTCGGGATGATCCGCTTCTGCCTGCAGCTCTTCCCGCAGGCGAGCGAGTGGGCGACGCCCGTCGTCGTGGCCCTCGCGGTGCTCTCCGTCATCTACGGCGCGCTCCTCGCCATCGGCCAGACCGACATGATGCGCCTGGTGTCCTACACGTCGGTGAGCCACTTCGGCTTCATCGTGCTGGGGATCTTCGCGTTCACGACGGTGGGCCAGGGCGGCTCGACGCTCTACATGGTCAACCACGGCTTCTCGACGGCAGCGCTGTTCCTCTTCGCGGCCATGCTGGTCCGGCGCCGGGGGAGCAAGCGCATCCCCGACTTCGGTGGGTGGCAGCGCATCACGCCGGCACTCGCGGGCATCTTCCTCGTCGCGGGTCTGTCCGGCCTCGCCCTCCCGGGCCTGTCGAGCTTCGTCTCGGAGTTCCTCGTGCTCGTCGGCAGCTTCTCGACGCAGCCGGTGGCGGCGGTCATCGCGACCTCCGGCATCATCCTCGCCGCGCTCTACATCCTGCTCATGTACAAGAAGGTCATGACCGGCCCGAAGCCCGAGGGCCTCGTGGGCGAGCGCGAGCACGACCGGCTCGACGAGCGCGGCCGTCGCGGCCTCACCGCCGTGCGTGACCTGACGACGCGCGAGAAGCTCGTCGCCGCCCCGTTGATCATCGCCTTCGTCGTGCTCGGCTTCGTGCCGAACATCGCGCTGAACGTCATCAACCCGGCCGTCGACAAGACCCTGTCGCACGTCCAGCACGCCATTCCGAACCTCAACACGACCGGCACCGTGGCCGAAGGGAGCTCGAAGTGACCGCCGTCGCTCCGCTGGCGCTGCCCGCACTTCCCGCAGCGTTCCAGCAGTCGAACGTCGAATACCTCGCAGTCCTGCCGCTGCTCATCGTCTTCGTGACGGCCCTGGTGGGCGTCCTCGTCGAGGCCTTCGCCCCTCGTGAGCGTCGGCATGTCATCCAGGTGACGCTCGCGGTCGTCGGTCTGATCGCAGCGGCCGCGTCGATCATCCTCGCGGCCAAGCACCAGGGCCTGACGATGGGCCTGACGGACGGCACGACCAGCCACCAGCTCTTCGCCCTGGCGATCGACGGCCCGGCGCTCTTCATGCAGGGCGCGATCCTGCTCATGGGTGTGCTCGGCGTCCTCACCATGGCCGAGCGGTTCGGCGGCGTCGGCCCCGACGCGTTCACCCCGAGCGGTGCGTCGACGCCGGGCTCGGCCACCGAGACGGCGGCGGCCCGTGCAGGCGCGCTGACGTCCGAGGTCTTCCCGCTGACGATGTTCGCGATCTTCGGCATGATGCTCTTCCCGACGACGAACGACCTCATCGGCATGTTCGTCGCGCTCGAGGTGCTCTCGCTGCCGCTCTACATCCTCTCGGGCCTGGCCCGCCGTCGGCGACTGCTCTCGCAGGAGGCCTCGCTCAAGTACTTCCTGCTCGGCGCGTTCAGCTCGGCCTTCTTCCTCTTCGGCACGGCCCTGCTCTACGGCTACGCCGGATCGGTCTACTTCGGCGACCTCTCCAGGGCGATCGCCGCCGGCCCGCTGGCGATGAACGGCCTGCTGGTGCCCGGTGCGTTCCTCGTCTTCGTCGGCCTGCTCTTCAAGGTCGGTGCGGTGCCGTTCCACGCGTGGACGCCCGACGTCTACCAGGGCGCTCCGACGCCGGTCACCGGCTTCATGGCCGCGTGCACCAAGGCGGCCGCGTTCGGCGCGATCCTGCGCCTGGCCTACGTCGGGCTCGACACCGCCCGCTGGGAGTGGACCAACGCACTGGTCCTCGTCGCGATCCTGACGATGGTCGTCGGTTCGGTGCTCTCGGTCACCCAGACCGACATGAAGCGCCTGCTCGCCTACTCCTCGATCGCGCACGCGGGCTTCATCCTCGTCGGCGTGCTCGCCTTCGACCGCAAGGGCGTCGGCGCGGTGCTGTTCTACCTTGTCGCCTATGGCTTCTCGACGATCGCGGCCTTCGCCATCGTCTCGATCGTGCGCCAGAACGGCGCCGAGGCGACGCACCTGTCCCAGTGGGCCGGTCTCGGCAAGCGCTACCCGGTCGTGGCCGGGGCCTTCGCCTTCCTCATGCTCGCCTTCGCCGGCATCCCGCTGACCTCGGGCTTCGTCTCGAAGTTCGGGGTGTTCTCGGCGGCCGTCGGCACCGGGGGCGCGACGGGCACGGTCCTCGCCGTGGTCGGCGTCGTGTGCAGCGCGATCACGGTGTTCGTCTATGCGCGGGTCATCGTCCTGATGTTCTTCAGCGACGCCGCCGACGACGCGGTCGAGGTCGTGACGCCGTCGGTGTCGACGACCTTCTCGATCGCCATCGGCACGCTCATCACGCTGGCCCTCGGCGTCCTGCCGTCCGCGCTGCTCGACCTGGCCGACCGCGCCTCGCAGTTCGTCCGATGACGGCGCCGGCACCGCAGCACGGGCATGGGGTTCGATGACGACGCAAGCCATCCCGCCGATCCTCGGGATCCCCGGGGCGAGCGCGGACCTGTCGGCACGCCTGCGTGACGGGCTGGCTCGGGTCGACGCCGTGCTCACGCAGGTCGTCGACCACGAGGACCCCTTCATCGCCGGCGCCTCCGGACACCTCGTCGAGGCAGGCGGCAAGCGGTTCCGCCCGCTGCTGACGCTCCTCGCCGCCGAGCTCGGCGACGGGATCAACGATGACGTGGTCAGCGCGGCCGCGGGCGTCGAGCTGACCCACCTCGCCTCGCTGTACCACGACGACGTCATGGACGAGGCGAGCGTGCGACGCGGCGTCGCGTCCGTCAACGCCGCCTACGACAACTCGACGGCGATCCTCGTCGGCGACCTGCTCTTCGGCAAGGCGTCCGAGCTCGTCGCCGGACTCGGGGCCGAGGCCGTCCTCATCCAGGCGCAGACGTTCGTGCGGCTGTGCTCGGGACAGATCCGTGACGACCGGGCGTGCCCCGACGGCGTCGACCCCGTCGACTACTACCTCGGGGTCCTCGCCGACAAGACGGGCGTGCTCATCGCGACGGCCGGTCGCTACGGCGTCATGTTCAGCGGCGGTTCGGCCGAGACCGCCGAGCTCATGCGGTTCTACGGCGAGAAGGTCGGCATCGCGTTCCAGCTCGCCGACGACCTCATCGACATCGCCTCCGACGCCGACGACAGCGGCAAGGTCCCGGGCACCGACCTGCGCGAGGGCGTCGACACGCTGGCCGTCCTGCGCTTCCGGGCCATGGCCGACCCGTCCGATGCGACGGACGCGCGTCTGCTCGATCTCATCGACGGCGACCTGACCGACGACGCGCGCCTGGCCGAGGCGCTGGGTCTCCTGCGCGCCCACCCCGCGCTCGCCCAGGCCCGCGAGGAGACGTATGCCGTCGCCCGCGAGGCGCAGGCCCTGCTCGACCCGCTGCCCGACAGCGACGCCAAGGCAGCCCTGCAGGCCCTCGCCCTCAGCGTCGTCGACCGCGTCGGCTGAACCCCGAATCGAAAGAGCGATCCGTCCGGACCACCCGCGATCGAAAGAGCGATCCGTCCGGACCACCCGCAATCGAAAGAGCGATCCGTCCGGACCACCCGCAATCGAAAGAGCGATCCGTCCGGACGGATCGCTCTTTCGATTATGTCTGCGCGCGATCGAGAGAGGATCGTCCGCTCGATCGGGGAGGGGGCCGCGAGGCGGCTGACGCTGGGTAGGGTGCAGGGCATGCATCGCCGCCTGTCGCCGCCCGTCGCGGCGCGCCTCTCGGCTGCCACCGCCGACCTGCCCGCGCCCTTGGCCGTCGTCGACCTCGATGCGTTCGACGCCAACGCCGCCGCGCTCGTGCAGCTCGCTGCGGGCATGCCGATCCGCATCGCGACGAAGTCGCTGCGCAGCCGTCCGCTCATCGAGCGAGCCCTCGGTCGCGACGGTTTCGAGGGGCTCATGTGCTACGCCGTCCGTGAGGCGTTGTGGTGGGCCCGCGACGGCCACGACGACCTCCTCGTCGCCTACCCGAGCGTCGACGTGCCCGCCCTGACCGAGCTCGCGGCCGACCCCGCCCTGGCCAGGGCCGTCATCGTCATGATCGACAGCGTCGAGCACGTCGACTTCATCGCCCGGGAAGTGCCGGGACGCGAGGGCCTGCGCGTGGCGATCGACGTCGACGCCTCCCTTCGCGTCGGCCCGGCCCACCTGGGCGTACGTCGGTCGCCGACCCGGACCCCGGACGAGGTCGAGACCGTCATCCGTCGGGCCCAGGAGCGGGGCCTGGTCGTCGCAGGCCTGATGTTCTACGACGCCCAGATCGCCGGCCTGCCCGACTCGTCGCCGGCCGTGCGCCGGATGAAGAAGGCCTCCGACGCCGAGCTGCGGACCCGCCGCGCCGAGGTCGTCGCAACCGCCCGAGACCTTGCCGACCTGGAGGTGGTCAACGGCGGTGGCACGGGAAGCCTGCACGTCACGCACCGGGACCCGTCCCTGACCGAGCTCGCTGCCGGTTCCGGGCTCTTCGCCCCGACTCTCTTCGACGGCTACGGCGCGCTGTCGCTCCGGCCGGCTGCCTACTTCGCCGTCCCGGTGGTGCGCCGACCCGGCGAGGGGATGGTGACGGCATACGGCGGCGGCTACGTCGCGTCCGGGCCGCCGGGCTGGTCGCGGGTGCCCAGTCCGCTCGCCGAGCAGGACCTCGCCCTGGTCCGGCGCGAGGGCGCCGGTGAGGTGCAGACGCCCCTCGAGGGGCCCGGGGCCGACCGGCTCTCACTGGGTGATCGGATATGGTTCCGGCACGCCAAGGCGGGGGAGCTGGCCGAGCGCTTCGCGGAGTTCGCGCTCGTCAGCGGCGACGGAGGCGACCAGGTCGTGGGGCGGGCTGCGACCTATCGTGGGGAAGGGCAGTGTTTTGGCTGACAGCGAGGGCGGTGTCGGGGGGCGCGTCGTGCGCAGCGTCGACTGGTCCAACTGGGCCGGCACCGAGTCCGCGAGGCTCGCCCGGGTGGCGACGCCGCGCAGCGAGGCCGAGGTCGTCGAGGAGGTCACCCGTGCGGGGGCTCGCGGCCTCCGGGTCAAGGCCATCGGCGCCGGCCACTCGTTCACCGGCGTCGCCGTCACCGACGGGGTGCAGCTGCGGCTCGGCGCCCTGACGGGAGTCACCTCGATCGACGCGACGCGCGGCGAGGCCACCGTCCGGGCGGGCACACCGCTGCACGTGCTCAACGAGGAGCTGGCGGCCTTCGGCTGTGCGCTTCCCAACCTCGGCGACATCGACCGGCAGAGCCTCGCCGGCGCGACCGGCACCGGAACCCACGGCACCGGGCTGCGCCTGACGGGACTCTCGGCAGGGATCCGGGCCCTGCGCATCGTCCTGGCGGACGGGTCGGTGCGCGAGTGCTCGCCGACCCGTGAACCCGAGCTCTTCCAGGCCGCCCGGCTCGGGCTCGGTGCACTCGGCATCATCACCGAGATCACCGTCGGGGTCGTGCCGGCCTTCTTGCTCCACGCGGTCGAACGCCCCGCGTCCCTCACGGCGGTGCTCGAGCACGCGGACGCCGACGTCGAGGCCAACGACCACTTCGAGTTCTACTGGTTCCCGCACACCGACCGGGTCCTGACCAAGCGCAACAACCGCGTGCCCGAGGGCACGCCCAGGCGGCCGCTGCCCACGTGGCGCGAGAAGCTCGATGACGACCTGCTGAGCAACCGTGTCTTCGAGCTGACCAACCGCCTCGCGACCCGGATGCCGCGAGCGACGAGGGGCATCAACGCCGTCGCGTCGCGCGCCCTGAGCGAGCGGCAGTACACCGACAGCTCGCACAAGGTGTTCGTCACGGCGCGCGAGGTGCGCTTCATGGAGTCGGAGTGGGCCTTCCCGCGCGCGAGTCTCTCCGCCGTGCTGCTCGAGCTGCGGGAGTGGGTCGACTCCCACGACGAGCGCATCTCCTTCCCCGTCGAGTGCCGTGTCGCGGCCGCCGACGACGTCTGGCTCTCGACGGCGTACGAGCGGGAGAGCTGCTACATCGCGGTCCACAAGTACCACCGGCAGCCCCGAGGCGCGTACTTCGACGCCTTCGAGGCGATCGCGGTCAACCACGGTGGCCGGCCGCACTGGGGCAAGATCCACACCCGCGACGCCGCCTACCTCCGCGGCGTCTACCCGAGGTTCGACGACTTCCTGGCCGTGCGCGACCGCGTCGACCCCGAGCGGCGCTTCGCCAACCCCTACCTCGAGCGGGTCCTCGGACCCTGACGTGGACCGCGGGGTCGTATGCCGGGTGGCCGGGTCCGCGTCAGACTCCTGAGCGCGCCGTGCGCTGGCGCTCCCACGCGAGGTGCAGGGCGGCCCGGATCGCGTCGGCGTCTCCCGCGAGGTCGGCCTGCACCTTGGCGTGCGCCTCCCAGCGCGGCGGCACCCCGAACGTCGTCGGATGGGCTGAGACGAGGCGTTCCCGGTCCCGTCCACCGAGGCGGACGAGCAGCGTCCCCTGAGCGTCGGCGCGGGCGACGAGCAGCCCGTCGACGTACCACGCGCGCCGCCCCTCGGTGTTGCGGGCGCGGACACCGTCGAGAGCCCGGAGGTGGGCGTCGACGTCGTCGAGAGTCATCTGCCGACCGTAGCCCGACGGTGCGGCCCACGGGGGTCATGAGACCCTGGGGTCACGGGGTCACGGGGTCACCGGGTCACCGGGTCACGGCCACGCGGCATACGACCAGGGGAGCGAAATGGAGGGTTCGGTCAGGCCTGCGTGGCGGGACGGGTCATCGACAGGACGTCGAGGGCGTCGTCGAGCTGCTCCTCGGTGAGCGTGCCGTCCGCGACGTGACCTCGGTCGATGACGACGTCACGGATCGTCCGGCGCTCCTTGACGGCCTGCTTGACCACCGCCGCGGCGGCCTCGTAGCCGATGTAGCGGTTGAGGGGCGTGACGATCGACGGGGAGCCCTCGGCGAGGGTCCGCGCGTGCTCGACCTCGGCCGTGATGCCGTCGATGCACCGGTCGGCGAGCAGCCGGCTCGTCGCCGCGAGCAGCCCGATCGACTCGAGGACGTTCTTGGCCATGACCGGCAGCATGACGTTGAGCTCGAAGTTGCCCGCGGCACCCGCTGTCGTGATGACGACGTCGTTGCCGATGACCTGCGCGCACGCCATGAGCGTCGCCTCGGGCACGACGGGGTTGACCTTGCCCGGCATGATGCTCGAACCGGGCTGCAGGTCGGGCAGGTGGATCTCGCCGAGGCCGGTGCGCGGCCCCGAGCTCATCCACCGCAGGTCGTTGCAGATCTTCGTCAGGCTCACGGCGACGACCTTGAGCGCACCCGACAGCTCGACCACGGCGTCCTGCGCCGACTGCGCCTCGAAGTGGTTCGCCGCCTCGCGGAAGGGCAGACCCGTGACCCCCGAGACCCGCTCGATCACCTGGCGCGCGAAGCCGGGTGCCGCGTTGAGTCCCGTGCCCGCGGCGGTCCCACCGAGGGGGAGCTCGCTCGTCGCCTCGGCGGCGGTGCGCACCCGGCTGGCGCCGAGCTCGATCTGCCGCCGGTAGCCACCGAACTCCTGACCGAGCGTCACCGGCACGGCGTCCATGAGGTGGGTGCGGCCCGCCTTGACGACGTCGGTGAACTCGGTCTCCTTGTGGCCCAGCGTCATCGCGAGGTGCTCGAGAGCCGGGACGAGGTCGAGCACCGCGGCCGAGGTGGCCGCGATGCGCAGCGCGCTTGGGAACGTGTCGTTGCTCGACTGGCCCGCGTTGACGTGGTCGTTGGGGTGCACGTCGAGGCCGGTCGCGAGGTGCGCGATCCGTGCGACGACCTCGTTGACGTTCATGTTCGTGGACGTGCCCGAGCCGGTCTGGAAGACGTCGATCGGGAATGCGTCGTCGTGCTCGCCGTCCGCGACCTCACCGGCCGCCGCAGCGATGGCACGCGCGCGTCCCTCGTCGAGCACCCCGAGCTCGGCGTTGACCTCGGCGGCGGCGGCCTTGAGGCGCGCGAGCGCGTGGACGACGCCCGGCGGGACCGGCTGGCCGCTGATCGGGAAGTTCTCGACGGCCCGCGCCGTCTGGGCGCCCCACAGCGCGTCGGCGGGCACCTGGACCTCGCCCATCGAGTCGTGCTCGGTCCGGAATCCCTGTGCTGCGGCGTCGCTCATGCCCCCATCATGCGCCAGCCCGGGGTCTGCACCGGGCGCACCGGCCTCGCCGACCCCGCCTCGGCGGAGTTGTGGTGGTGATGGGGCTGGTTCGGGGTGCACCGACTCCGCCCGGGTGGAGTTGTGGTGGTGATGGGCTGGTCCGGGGTGCACCGACCCCGCCCCGGTGGAGTTGTGGTGGTGATGGGGCTGGTTCGGGGTGCRCCGACTCCGCCCGGGTGGAGTTGTGGTGGTGATGGGGCTGGTTCGGGGTGCACCGACTCCGCCCGGGTGGAGTTGTGGTGGTGATGGGGCTGGTTCGGGGTGCGCCGACCCCGCCCCGGCGGAGTTGTGGTGGTCGCGGTGGCCGTGAGTCGGGAGGATCAGTGGGTGCTGGAGGCAGTGACGTCGTGGTCGTGGCTCGTGCCCGGGCAGCCCTCGGATCCCGCGCAGGACCACCCGGCAGGCATCGCCGTCGTATGCCGTGTGCCCGGGTGCCCGACGACGACACCCTCCCGCTCGGGCGCGGGCCGCCCCGCCGGGGCCGGGTTGCGGATGAGCGACCACGACAGGACGCCCCCGGCGGCCAGCAGCCCGGCGCAGATGAGCATCGCCGTCCGGTAGGCCGACGAGAACGCCTCGGGCACCGCGTAGTCCGAGCCGCTGAGCCCCACGACCGCCGGTAGGGCCGCGACGGCGAGCAGGCTCCCTGCGCGGGCGACGGCGTTGTTGACCCCGCTCGCCACACCGGCGTAGCGGTCGGGGGCGGCGGCCAGGACCGTGGCGGTGAGCGGTGCCACGAGCAGCGTGAGGCCGACGCCGAAGACGGTGATGCCGGGCAGGATGCCGGTCCAGTAGGTCGAGCCCGCGCCGACACCGGAGAGCAGGAGCACGCCGACGCCGCACACGAGCGGACCGACGGTCATCGGCAGCCGCGGGCCGATGCGCGACGCGAGCTCACCGCCCCGGGCGGCGAAGAGCAGCATGAGCACCGTCACCGGCAGCGAGGCCATCCCGGCGAGCAGCGGACCGTAGCCGAGCACGGTCTGCACCTGGAGGGTGAGGAAGAAGAAGACCGCGCCGAGGGCGGCATAGACGAGCAGGGTCATGGCGTTCGCCGCGCTGAACTGCCGGGAGTCGAAGAGGGCCGGCTGCACCATGGGGTGCGAGCTGCGCCGCTCGACCACGACGAAGGCGGCACCGACGGCGAGACCGAGCGCGCCGACCCCGACGGCAGCCGCGAGACCGAGGGCCTCGTGCTCGATGAGCGCGAAGGTCGTGATGCCCAGGGCGAGCGTCGCCAGGACCGCGCCGATGACGTCGAACCGGGGGTCGGCGTCCTCGTCCCGGGTCTCGGGGACGTGCAGCTGGGCGATCCACACGGTCGCCGCGCCCAGCGGCACGTTGACGAGGAACGCCCACCGCCAGCTCGCGTACTGCACGAGCCACCCGCCCACGAACGGCCCGAGGGCGGCAGCGATCCCGCCGAGCCCGGACCACGTGCCGATGGCCTTGCCGCGGTCGTCGGGGCGGAACGAGGCCTGGATCATAGACAGGCTGCCGGGCGTGAGGAGCGCTCCGCCGATGCCCTGGAGCACGCGGGCCACGACGAGCTGACCGGGTGACTGGGCGAGCCCGCAGGCCGCGGATGCCACGGTGAACCACGCGACCCCGATGACGAAGACGCGCCGACGGCCGAAGCGGTCACCGAGCGAGCCGCCGAGCAGGATGAGGGAGGCGAGAGCGAGGAGGTAGCCGTTGGTGATCCACTGCAGGTCAGCCAGGCTCGCCCCGAGCTCGTGCCCGATCCGCACGAGCGCGACGTTGACGACGGTCCCGTCGAGCAGGGCCATGCCCGAGCCGAGCACGGCGGCAGCGATGACGAATCGACCGGTGCGGGAGCCGAGGGCGATGTCGCTCACATCCGCAGTCTGTCACTGCGGGGGTCCTCCGAGCCGTCAGCGCGGGCAGTCGTCGACCGGCAGGGCCTCGCGACGGGCGGCCCGAGCCCCACGGAGGCTGACGAGCGAGTCGACGGTCAGGACGAGCAGCGCGACCCAGACGATGCCGAAGCCGATCCACCGCTCCCGGGGCATGTGCTCGCCCAGGAGGAGCACCGCGCACAGCAGCTGCATGACCGGGGTGATGAACTGGATGAGCCCGATCGACACGAGCGGGATGCGGCGCGCGGCGGCCGCGAAGCACAGCAGCGGCACGGCGGTGACGACGCCCGACAGGACGAGCAGCGAGGTGTGCACCCCACCGTGCCGGCCGAACTCGAGACCGCCCTGGGCGCCCACGACGAGGAGCAGGACGACGGCGACCGGGGCCAGCACGACGGTCTCGACGGTGAGCCCGTGGATCGCGTCGAGGCTGACGCCGACCTTCTTCTTCGTCAGGCCGTAGAGCGCGAACGACACCGCGAGCGTGAGCGCCACCCACGGCACGCGGCCGCCGGAGACCCCGAGGTAGATGCCGGCGACGATGCCGATGCCGACCGCGACCCACTGCAGCAGGCGCAGCCGTTCGCCGAGCACGACGACGCCGAGTGCGACCGTCACGAGCGGGTTGAGGAAGTAGCCCAGCGCCGCCTCGGACGTGTTGCCCGAGGTCACGGCCGCCACGTAGACGACCCAGTTGACCGCGATGAGCACCGCCGCGACCGCGGTGCCGGCGAGCAGCCGGGGCCGACGCAGCAGCGGCCGGATCCAGCCGAGGTCGCGCACGACGAGCAGCACGACGACGCAGAAGAGCAGGGTCCACAGGATGCGGTGGGCGAGGATCTCCCAGGGCCCGGCGGGCTTGAGCGCGTCGAAGTAGAGCGGGAAGAGCCCCCAGAGGCCGTATGCCGCGAAGCCGAGGAGGGTGCCCCGCCCGACCTCGCCGTGCGGCGCGCTCGACCCGGACCCACGCGTGTCGGCCCCGGTGGGCGCGACGGACGAGACGGTCTCGCGCGCGCTCACGCCCCCACGGTCCAGGTGTCCCGGCCGGCCAGCAGCGCGTCGATGTCGGCGTCGGTGACCTCGCCCGTGCGGGCCGAGGCGATCTGCTCGCGCAGCAGGTCGTCGTAGGTCGGGCGCTGCACGTTGCGGAAGATCCCCATCGGCACGTGGCCGAGGTCGGGGCTGTCGAGCCGCGAGAGCGCGAAGGCCGCCGACGGGTCGGTCGCCGACACGTCGTGGCGCACGATGCGGGCCGGGTCGGCCTCGCCCCGCGGCACGACGTCGAGCGACCCGCGGTCGTCGCGCACGACGACGGTGTCGCCCGCCGCGACCTCCTCACCGTCGGTGAGGTGCAGGATGCGGGCGGCCGCCTCGGTGCGGTCCTTGAGGACGTCGAAGACGCCGTCGTTGAAGATCGGGCAGTTCTGGTAGATCTCGACGAGCGCCGACCCGCGGTGCTCGGCAGCGGCACGCAGCACCCCGGTCAGGTGCTGCCGGTCCGAGTCCATGGTCCGTGCGACGAAGCTCGCCTCGGCCCCGAGTGCGAGCGACACCGGGTTGAAGGGGGTGTCGAGCGACCCGAGCGGCGTCGACTTGGTCACCTGGCCGAGGTGTGAGGTGGGGGAGTACTGCCCCTTCGTCAGGCCGTAGATCTCGTTGTTGAAGAGCAGGATCTTGAGGTTGACGTTGCGGCGCAGGGCGTGGATCAGGTGGTTGCCGCCGATCGAGAGTGCGTCGCCGTCACCGGTGACGACCCAGACCGACAGGTCCTCGCGCGTCGAGGCCAGACCCGTCGCGATGGCCGGGGCGCGCCCGTGGATCGAGTGCATGCCGTAGGTGTCGAGGTAGTAGGGGAAGCGCGAGCTGCACCCGATGCCCGAGACGAAGACGATGTTCTCGCGCTTGAGGCCGAGCTCGGGCAGGAAGCCCTGCACGGCGGCCAGGATCGCGTAGTCGCCGCACCCGGGGCACCAGCGCACCTCCTGGTCGGACGTGAAGTCCTTCTTCGTCAGGGCGGTCCCGTCGGCGAGGCGGGGAACGGCAGCGGTGCCGGTGGCACCGTTTCGGGGGTCCACGGGGGCGGAGCCCTCGTGTGTCGGCATACCCAGGTCGACGGGCAGGTCGGTGGTCACTTGGCGGCCTCCTTCAGGGGCGCGTCCGAGACGGACGCCACGGCGGTGGCGATGACGTCGGCGAGCTCGCCCGCCTGGAACGGCAGGCCGCGCACCGAGGTGTGCGACTCGACGTCGACGAGGTACTTCGCGCGCAGCAGCATCGCCAGCTGGCCGAGGTTCATCTCGGGAACGATGACGCGCTGGTAGGAACGGAGCACCTCACCGGTGTTGGCGGGGAACGGGTTGAGGTGGCGCAGGTGCGCCTGGGCCACGCGGGCGCCGGTGGACCGCGCGAGCCGCACGCCCGCGGCGATCGGGCCGTAGGTCGAGCCCCAGCCCAGCACCAGCACGTCGGCGTCGCCGGTCGGGTCGTCGGCGACGAGCGGGCCGATGGTGTCGGCGATCCCGTCGATCTTGGCCTGGCGCAGCCGCGTCATGTGGTCGTGGTTGTCGGGGTCGTAGGAGATGTTGCCGGTGACGTCGGCCTTCTCGATGCCGCCGACCCGGTGCTCGAGACCGGGGGTGCCGGGGACCGCCCACGGCCGGGCGAGCGTCCCGGGGTCGCGCAGGTAGGGGTGGAAGGTCGGCTGGCCCTTGTCGTCCACGGCGTTGGGCTCGGTCGCGAACTCCACGGCGATGTCGGGCAGCTCGGCCGTCCGCGGCAGGCGCCACGGCTCGGAGCCGTTGGCGAGGTAGCCGTCGGACAGGACGATGACGGGCGTGCGGTAGGTCGTCGAGATGCGGACCGCCTCGACGGCGATGTCGAAGCAGTCGGCCGGGGTCGCCGGAGCCACGACGGCCACGGGCGACTCACCGTTGCGCCCGAAGAGGGCCTGGAGCAGGTCGGCCTGCTCGGTCTTCGTCGGCAGGCCCGTCGACGGTCCGCCGCGCTGGATGTCGCAGACGATGAGCGGCAGCTCGAGCGAGACGGCGAGGCCGATCGTCTCGGCCTTGAGCGCGAGGCCGGGGCCGGACGTCGTCGTGACGCCGAGGGCGCCACCGAAGGACGCGCCGAGCGCGGCACCGACCCCGGCGATCTCGTCCTCGGCCTGCATCGTCGCGACGCCGTAGCGCTTGAGGCCGGCGAGCGTGTGCAGGATGTCGGACGCAGGCGTGATCGGGTAGCTGCCGAGGAAGAGCGGCAGGGCCGCGCGGTGCGCGGCCGCGACGAGGCCGAGCGACAGCGCGACGTTGCCGGTGACGTTGCGGTAGGTGCCGGGGGCCATCGTGGCCGCCGCGACCTCGTAGGCGACGGCGAAGTCCTCGGTGGTCTCGCCGTAGTTGAAGCCGGCGCGCAGGGCCGCGAGGTTGGCCTCGAGGATCTCGGGCTTGTCGGCGAACTTCGCCTTGAGGAACGTCTCGGTGCCGTCCATCGGCCGGGTGTAGAGCCAGGAGAGCAGCCCGAGCGCGAACATGTTCTTCGCGCGCTCCTTCTCCTTGCGGGTCAGGTCGGTGAACGACGCGAGCGCCTCGACGGCGATGGACGTCAGGGCGACAGGGTGCACGACGTAGCTCTCCAGGGACCCGTCGTCGAGCGGGCTCTCGACGTAGCCGACCTTCGAGAGGTTCCGCTTGGTGAACTCGTCGGTGTTGACGATCAGCGTCGCCCCGCGCGGCAGGTCGCGGAGATTGGCCTTGAGCGCTGCGGGGTTCATCGCGACGAGCACGTCGGGCGCGTCGCCGGGCGTCAGGACGTTGTGGTCGGCGAAGTGCAGCTGGAAGCTCGAGACGCCGGGGAGGGTGCCCTGAGGGGCGCGGATCTCGGCCGGGAAGTTGGGCAGCGTCGACAGGTCGTTGCCGAGCAGCGCGGTCTGCGACGTGAAGCGGTCTCCGGTGAGCTGCATGCCGTCGCCGGAGTCCCCGGCGAATCGGATGACCACGCGATCGAGCTTCTGGACCAGTTTGGCACTCATGCTCTGCGACGTCCTCGATCTTCCCTACGATTCACGGCCCGGGGCACTGTGCGGCGGGTAATTTCCATGGTAGATCGCCCTCTGCGGACATTTGCGCGGGTTGCCATCACGTGGACATCACGAGCCGGGCGCGGGGACGACGCCACGGGGCAACGCGCATGGATAGGCTGGCCGTCATGTCCGGGTACGTGGCCGTCGCAGCGGTGCTGGGGGCGGGCGTCCTGCTCGTCACGGCAGCGATGGTCGTTCGGCGCCTGCTGGCCCCGCACGCCCCGCACACGGCCAAGCTGACGACGTACGAGTCCGGCGTCGACCCGGTGGGCGAGGGCTGGGCGCAGACGAAGGTGCGCTACTTCGTCTTCTCCTTCCTCTACGTCATCTTCGCGGTCGACGCGGTCTACCTCTTCCCGTGGGCCACGGTCATCCGGGACGCCGCCCTCGGCCGCGCGAGCCTCGTCGAGATGGGTGTCTTCATCGGCGTCATCGTGCTGGGCCTGGCCCATGCCGGCCGCCGTGGCCTGCTGAGGTGGATGTGATGGATCAGCCGAGCCGGCCCGTGAGCCTCCCGATGCCGACGGTCGGTCCCGCCTCGATGGGCGTGCTCGGTGGCCACGCGCCCAAGCCGATCAAGGTCGTGCTCAACTGGGGGCGTCGCTACTCGCTGTGGGTCTTCAACTTCGGGCTCGCCTGCTGCGCCATCGAGTTCATCGCGGCGTCGATGGGCCGGCACGACTTCATCCGCCTCGGCGTCATCCCCTTCGCGCCCGGCCCGCGCCAGGCCGACCTCATGGTCGTCTCGGGCACCGTGACCGACAAGATGGCCCCGGCGATCCGGCGCCTCTACGACCAGATGCCGGAGCCGAAGTACGTCATCTCCTTCGGCGCCTGCTCCAACTCGGGCGGCCCCTACTGGGACTCCTACTCCGTGACGAAGGGCGTCGACCAGATCGTCCCCGTCGACGTCTACGTCCCCGGCTGCCCGCCCCGCCCGGAGGCCCTGCTGCACGGCATCATCCGCCTCCAGGAGCAGATCGCGAGCGAGCGACTCTCGGCGCAGAAGCTCAAGGGCAGGTATGCCGGCACACGCGTCGGCAGCGCCGGTGACGTCCGCCGCCCGCTGCTGCGTCGCGGCCCGAAGCCGCCGGAGGGTGCCCGGTGAGGGTCACCGACGTGCACGACGTGCCCTTCGGGGAGTGGTCCAGCGCGGTGCTCGCGGCCCGCGAGGAGGGCTACGCGTACTTCGACTGGCTGACCGCCGTCGACGAGACGGATCGCGAGGGTGACGCCGCCGGCTTCGACCTCGTGTGCCACCTGCTCGACACCCGTGCGCCCGGAGCGCTGAGGTCGATCCTGCTGCGGACGCGGGCGCCCGAGGGGGTGCCGGTCCCGTCGCTGACCGCGGTCTTCCGGGGCGCGGCCTGGCACGAGCGCGAGACCCACGAGATGTTCGGCATCGAGTTCGACGGTTTCGACGACGGCACCGGACTCGGCCTGCGACCGCTCCTGCTGCCCGACGGCTTCGAGGGGACGCCGCTGCGCAAGTCGTTCGTGCTCGCCGCCCGCGCCTCCAAGGCGTGGCCCGGGGCCAAGGAGCCGGGCGAGGGCCACGACTCGGCGCGGGCTCCCGGCCGGCGCCGCGTCCAGGCCCCCGGTGTCCCGGGTCCCGAGTGGGGGCCGCGGTGACCCTCCACGTGGCGCCGTGGCTCGAGGTCGTCCTGCGCGCGGTCGCGGTCCTCGCGGCCTTCCTCGTGCTGCCGCTCCTCGTCGGCCAGACCGAGCACAAGGTCATGGCCCACATGCAGGGCCGGCTCGGCCCGATGTATGCCGGTGGCTTCCACGGGTGGGCGCAGCTCGTCGCCGACGGGGTGAAGTTCGTCCAGAAGGAGGACATCACCCCCGCTCGCGCCGACCGCTGGGCCTTCCGCCTGGCGCCGTTCGTCGCGCTCATCCCGTACCTCGTCGCCCTCGCCGTCATCCCGCTCTCGCCGCGCGTCGTCGGGGCCGACGTCGACGCGAGCGTCGTGCTCGTGCTCGCCGTCATCGGCGTCGGCATCATCGGGACGCTGATGGCCGGGTGGGCCTCGGCCAACAAGTACTCCCTGCTCGGGGCCATGCGCGCCGCGGCCCAGCTCGTCTCCTACGAGCTGCCGATGGTGCTCGCCGTCGCCTCGGTGGCGCTCGCCGCGGGCACCCTCTCGCTCGTCGGCATCGCCGAGGCCTGGCACCCGTGGTGGATGCTCTGGCAGCTGCCCGGCGCGGTCGTCTTCCTCGTCGCGGCCCTCGCCGAGCTCCAGCGACCGCCCTTCGACATGCCGCTGGCCGACTCCGAGATCGTCTTCGGCGCCTTCACCGAGTACACCGGTCTGCGCTTCGCGTTCTTCCTGCTCGCCGAGTACGCCGGCATCGTCGTCATGTCGCTCCTCTTCGCCGTGCTGTACCTCGGCGGCTGGGCCGGGCCCTTCGAGCAGTGGGTCGGCTGGCTCTGGACGGTGCTCAAGGGGTTCGTCGTCGCGGTCGTCGTCATCTGGCTGCGCGTCTCCTGGCCCCGCATGCGCGAGGACCAGCTCCAGCGCCTCGCCTGGGTGTGGCTCGTGCCGATGGCCCTGCTCCAGCTCGCGATCACCGCCATCGGCGTGGTGGTGATGACCTCATGACCCAACCGTCGAAAGGCCACCTGTGGCCGCCTCTGACGCGTCGAGAGGCCACATGTGGCCGCCTGACTGGCGTCGAGGAGCGAGCGGAAGAGCGACTGGAAGAGCGAGTGGAGGAGGGGGTGAGCGGACGTGGGTGACGGCATACTCCCCGGGCTCGTCAAGGGGCTCGCGACGACGGCGAGGTCGCTGACGCGGCACACGCACACGGCTGAGTACCCCGACGTCTCGCCCGCGCTCCCGCCCCGCTCGCGCGGCGTCATCGCGCTCACCGAGGAGAACTGCACCTCGTGCATGCTCTGCGCGCGTGAGTGCCCCGACTGGTGCATCTACATCGACTCGCACAAGGAGGAGCTGCCCCCGACGACGCCGGGAGGCCGGGCCCGCCAGCGCAACGTCCTCGACCGCTTCGCCATCGACTTCTCGCTCTGCATGTACTGCGGCATCTGCATCGAGGTGTGCCCGTTCGACGCGCTCCACTGGAGCCCCGAGTTCGAGTACGCCGAGCTCGACATCCGCGACCTGCTCCACGAGAAGGACCGGCTCGGAGCGTGGATGGCCACCGTCCCGGCGCCGCCTGCGCTCGACCCCGGCAGCGCCGACCCCGCCGAGGTGACCGCAGCCGCGCGGCCCGCCAGGGCAGGCGGCGGAGCGGGTGGTATGCGTGGGGCGGGCGCCGCCGCCCGGCCGACCCGGGTGCGCAAGGAGTCCACCCCGGCCCCGCCCGCGGCCGACCCCACGCGGGTCATGCCCAAGGTGGAGCAGACGTCGCCCGTCGTGCCCGCCGACGGCGCCGAGGCGGAGCAGGCTGCGGAACAGGCTGCGGCGCAGGGGGATTCGACGCAGGTGTTGCCGACGGTGTCCACCGACGACGAGGGCCGCGAGTGACCACCCGCGACATCGTCTTCGTCGCTGTCGGTGCGGTCACTGCGCTCTCGGCCCTGCTGTCGGTGACGACGAAGCACGTCGTCCACGCAGCGCTGTGGCTACTGGTCTCGCTCGGCTCGCTGGCCGGCGCCTACCTCGTGCTCGGCCAGGAGCTCGTCGGTCTGGTCCAGCTGCTCGTCTACGTCGGGGCGATCGTCGTGCTCGTGCTCTTCGCGTTGATGCTGACCCGCGCCCCTATCGGTCCCCACGCCGAGATCGACACGCCGCGCTGGCAGCGGCTCGCCGGCGCGGTGCTCGGGGGCGCGACGACCGCGCTGCTCGCGTCGCTCCTCCTGCCGCTCTTCTCCGGTGCGACGGCGAACCTCGACACCCCGACGACGACCACGCCGCAGGTGGCCCAGGCGGTCTTCGGCACCTGGGTCTGGCCCTTCGAGCTGCTCTCGGTGCTGCTCCTCGTCGCGCTCATCGGCGCCTTCGCGGTGTCGCGCCTGGTCCTCCAACCGGACGGCGACCGGGACAGCCTGGCCGTCACGTCGGCGACGGCATCGGCGACGGCATCGGCGACGGCGTCGATGACGTCGTCCACGTCCACGTCGGCGTCGGCGCCGAGGGGGCGCGGATGATCCACCTCTCGCTCCCGGCTGCCCTCGCCGCCCTGCTCGCCGGCATCGGGGTCTACGGCGTCCTCGCGCGGCGCAACGCCGTCCTCGTCCTCATCGGCGTCGAGCTCATCCTCAACGCCGCCAACCTCCTGCTCGTCACGGCGGGCAGCCGCCCGGGGGCGCCGCTCTCGGCAGGGCCGGTCCTCACCCTCTTCGTCATCACCATCGCCGCCGCCGAGATCACGGTGGCGCTCGCGATCATCCTCGTGATGTTCCGCCGCGCCGATCACATCGACCTCACCGCGGTCCCCGACCTCACCGACGAGCCCGCGCCGGCGGGGGAGGGGGCGTCGTGAGCTGGGTCGTGCGGATGCTCGTCGTGCTCCCGGCCCTCGCCGCTGCCATCGGGCTGCTCGTCGGACGACGGCGAGCCCTCGCGGCCGGAGTGGCCGTCGCCACCTCGGCCTCCGTGGCGGTGCTCGGGCTCATCCAGTGGGTCGCGCCGTCTGGCACTGATGACATCGACACCCTCGGGAGACTCCCGCTCGGCGACCTCTCGGTGCCGTTGCACCTGTGGTCCGACCCGACCTCGGGGCTCGTGTCGTTCGTCGTCGCGCTCGTCGTGCTGGGCATCCAGGTCTTCACGGCGTGGTACCTGCGCGACGACCACCGCTACGGCCGGTTCGCCGCCACCGTCTCGCTCTTCGCGGCCGGCATGCTGCTCCTCGTCCAGGCCGGCGACCTCGTCCTCGTGCTCGTCGGCTGGGAGATCATGGGCTGGTGCTCGTGGCTGCTCATCGGCCACGACAGCGAGCGTCCGGCAGCCCGGCGGGCCGCCTACAAGGCGTTCCTCGTCACCCGGGTGGCCGACATCGGCATGGTCGTCGGCATCGTCGCGCTCTCGGTGCGGGTCCGGTCCACCGACCTCCTGGCGGTGCTCACGGCGACGGGCGACCGCACGCTGCTCACCGTGGGGCTCGTCGGTGTCGTCATCGGTGTCGCCGGCAAGTCGGGTCTCGTGCCGTTCCACGACTGGCTCCCCGACGCGATGGAGGGCCCGACCCCGGCGTCGGCCCTCATCCACGCCGCGACGATGGTCGCGGCCGGCACCTACGTCATCGCGCGCCTCTTTCCGCTCTACGCCGAGAACGACGCAGCGCGGACGCTGCTGGCGATCCTCGCCGCGGTGACGATGGTCTATGCCGCCTTGGTCGCGCTGGCCCAGACCGACCTCAAGCGGATGCTCGCCTACTCGACCCTGAGCCAGATCGCGATCATGCTCTCGGCCCTGGCCGCGGCGCCAGCCGAGCTCGGCCCCGGAGCCGGCATCTCGCACCTCATCGGACACGCGTTCTTCAAGGCGCTGCTCTTCCTCGGCGCCGGCTGGCTCTCGGTGCTCGCCGGCGCGACGGCGCTCGCGGCGCTGCGTGGTCGGCTCCGCCCGACCGGAGCGCTGCGCTGGTCGATGGGCCTCGGGCTGGCCGCGCTGGCCGGGGTGCCGCCGCTCATCGGCTTCTTCACCAAGGACACCGTCATCGACGCCGCCCTCGAGGGCGCGACGAGCGGCGGCGGCTTCCGTGCCTGGCTCGTCGTCGTCGCGCTCTTCGTCACCGTCGTGCTGACCGCGGCCTACTGCACCCGGGCCTGGCTGCTCCTCGACACCCCGGTGGCCGCGACCGGTGGGCTGCCGACCTCTGTGGCCGCCGTCGTCGCCGAGGAGGACGTCGCCGTCGTGACGACCGCCGACACCGCCGACGACGCCGAGATCGAGCGCGTCCACGCGCACGGGCACGCCGCCATCACCCTGCCCGCCGCGCTCGTCGTCTCGGTCCTCGCCGCCCTCACCGTCGTCGGCACCCTGTTCCTCACGAGCCTGCGCGGCGGCCTGCACGTCGGCCTCCTCAGCGCCCTGCTGTCCGTCCTGCTCGTCGCCGGCGCCGCGTATGCCGTGTGGTCCCTCAGCGACCGCGGCCGGGTCGACGTCGCCGACCTCATCCCCGACCACGTGCGGGAGCCGGCGGTGCGTGGGTTCGGCGTCGACACGGCATACGTCGGCGTCGGGCGGGCGGTGACCGCGGTCGCGCGGCTCGTCGTCGCCCTCGACCGTGACGTCGTCGACGCCTACCCACGAGCGACGGCGGTCGTGGCGCGGGCCGCGGGGCGCGCCGGTGAGCGCAGCCACCGCGGCGTGCCGTCCCTGTCGCTGCTCAGCCTGCTCGCGGGCGTCGTGCTCGTCGCGATCCTGGGGGTGACGGCATGGCGCTGACCCTGATGCTCCTGCTGCCGCTGCTCGCGGCGATCGCCCTCATCGCGATCCCCGGTGAGTCCACGGTCGAGCGTGGCATCGCGCTCGGATCGACCGTCGTGACAGCGGTGCTCGCCGTCATCGTCGTCCGGGGACGTGACGAGGTGGACGCGCCGTGGATCCGCTCGCTCGGCGTCCGGTGGCACTTCGGCGTCGACGGCATCTCGGCCGCGCTCGTCCTCCTCACGGCGCTGCTCACCGTCGCCGTCGTCGCGCACGCGCTCTCCGGCCCGATCCCGAAGGGCGGCACGGGCTCGACCTTCCTCGGCTGCATCCTGCTCGTCGAGTCGGGGGCGCTCGCGACGTTCATGGCGCGCGACGCCATCCTCTTCTTCATCGCGTTCGAGGTCGTCCTCGTGCCGATGTGGGTGCTGGTGCGCCGCTTCGGCGACGACCACGTGCCGGACGAGACGCGCGCCGACGCCGCCGGCCGCTTCGTGCTCTTCACCGTGCTCGGCTCGACGCTGATGCTCATCGGCATCCTCTTCCTCGTGCACCAGCAGGGCACGAGCGACCTCATGGTCCTCGCGGACCGCCATGGCGCCGGCCTCTCCCGGTCGCAGCAGGTGGCCATCGCCGCGATCCTGCTGCTCGGGCTCGGGATCAAGGTGCCGCTGTGGCCGCTGCACACGTGGCTGCCCTCGGCGCACACCATCGCGCCGACCGCCGGCTCGGTGCTGCTCGCGGCCGTGCTCCTCAAGATGGGCACCTACGGCATCGTCCGCCTCGCGGTCGCCACGGTGCCCGACGGCGTCGCCGTCCTGAGCCCCGTGCTCGCCCTCCTCGGGGTCGTCGGGATCCTCTGGGGAGGTCTGGCCTGCCTCGTCGAGCGCGACCTCAAGCGCCTCATCGCCTACAGCTCGGTGGCGCACATGGGCTTCGTCGCGCTCGCCATCGCCTCCGGCAGCGAGACCGGACTGCAAGCGGCCCTCTTCGGCAACATCGCGCACGGTGTCGTCGCGGCCCTGCTCTTCTTCGTCGTCGGTGACCTCAAGGAGCAGTGGGGCTCGTCCGACCTCCACGTCGCGCGGGCCGCCCTGCGCGACAAGGCTCCCCGCTTCGGGCTCGCGCTCGTCGTCGGGCTCGCTGCTGCCCTCGGCCTCCCGGGCCTCGTCAGCTTCTGGGGAGAGTTCCTGGCGCTGTATGCCGCGTGGTCGCCCGCGCCCGGCCGTCCCGTCGCGCTCCTGCGCGTTTGTGTCGTGCTCGGCGCCGCCGGCCTGGCGCTCGCGGCGGCCTACGCGCTGCGGGTCGCCCGCATCGTCTGGGCCGGTGAGGGCAGCGACGCCGCGGAGGGCCCCGCTGCCGAGCCGGTCGCCGACGCCCGTGGCTCCCGGTGGGCGGTGGCCATGACCCTCGTCGTCGTCATCGTCGCGCTCGGCGTGCTGCCACAGCTGCTGCTCGGACTGTCCCACGCCGCGACCGCCGGTCTGCTGGCCGGACTCGGGGCGACGCCGTGAAGGGCCTCGCCATCGACTACGCCATCCTGCTGCCGGCGCTCGTGCCGCTCGCCGGTCTCGTGCTCGTGCTCGTCGCCGACCTCGTCAGCCCGCACCTGCGCCGCCTGCCGTATGCCGTCGCCGGGCTCGCCGCCCTCGGGTCGGCGGCCGCGACCGTGCCCGGCCTCGCCGGCGCCACGACGCGCGAGACGTTCTGCCTGACCGGTCGCGCCGCCGGTTCGCTGCCGGCCAGCAGCGGGCTGCCGCAGGTGTGCCTGTGGCAGGCCGACGCCCTCGGCAGCACCCTCCAGCTCGCGGCTGCCCTCTCCGCGGCTGTCTGCATCGCCCTCGCGTGGCCCCGCGCCCGCCGAAGCCGTCCGACCGGCAGCACCCGTGAGCCGGTCGAGGCCGTGCTGCTGCTCGCGGCGCTGTCCGGCACGGTCGTCGTGGCGGCCAGCCGGGACGTCGGCACCTGGCTCGTCGCACTCGAGCTCGCGACCCTGCCCGTCATCGCGCTCGTCGCCCTCTCCGGCCGCCGGTCCGCCGTCGCCGGGGCCACGCAGCTGCTCGTGACCTCGCTCGTCTCCTTCGCCCTGCTCGTGCTCGGGGTGGCCCTGTGGTTCGCCGGGACGGGCAGCCCGTTCCTGACGCCGGACGCGGCGCTGTCGTCCGGTGGTGCGTTCTCGACGGTGGGCGGCGCCTCCGGCGCTGCGTCGGCCGCTGCGTCGGCCGCGGCGTCGGGCGCAGCCGCGGCCTTGCCGTCCGTGTCGGGCGGGGTCGTGGCGCTCGCCACCGTGCTCGTCCTCGCAGGTGTCGGCTTCAAGCTCTCGCTCGTGCCGTTCCACGCGTGGACGCCCACGGCATACGCCGGCTCGTCGGTGCCCGTGGCGACGTTCCTCGCGACGGTGTCCAAGGTGGCCGCGCTCGCCGCCCTGCTCGTCGTGCTGCGTGCGGTGGCCGTCCTCGGCACCCCCGCCGTGCTGTCGGTCGCCGTGCTGTCCGCGCTCAGCATGACGCTCGGCAACGTCATGGCGCTGCGTCAGGACGACGTCGTGCGCCTGCTCGCGTGGTCGACGGTGGCCCAGGCCGGCTGGGTCGTGCTGCCCCTCGTCAGCATCTCCGCGCTCGGGGTCGGGGCCAGCGCCACCTACCTGCTCACCTACGTCGTCGCGACGCTCGTGGCGTTCGCCGTCGTCGCCGTCATGGTGCGCGACCGGCCCGGGCAGGGGCGCTCGATCGCCGACTACGAGGGCCTGTGGCAGCGCAGTCCGTGGCGGGCCGGCGCCCTGGTCCTGGCCCTGACGTCCCTCGCCGGGCTGCCGCCGGGCATCATCGGCCTCGTCGGCAAGATCACGGCCCTGCGACCGGTCGTGGCAGAGGGCTGGATCTGGCTGGCCGTCATCGCGGCGGCCAACGCCGTCATCGGCGTCGCCGTCTACCTCCGATGGCTGCGGGCCGTCATCACCGCGCCCGCCGACGCGGCGGACACCGCGCGTGCTCACGGGGGTGGCGGGGCGCTGGCGCGCCGCCGGCCGGTCATGGTGGCCGGGCTCGTCCTCGCCTCGGCGGTGCTCGTCGTCGTCAGCGTCCAGCCAGACCTGCTGCTGCGCCTGCTGGGCTGACGGCGACCCCGAGGCGATGGGCCTCGGGGTCGTGGTGGTCGGGTTCCTGGCCGGGCTGTGTCACACGATGTCCCGGGCTGCTCCGTGTCACAGCACGCTCCCAGCGACCTCCCAGTGGGAACACCGCCCTCGGGTCGCTCGTTCACCCGACATGCACAACCACTTCAACGGGCTCAAGACGGCCGCCCTCTTCGGCGGCATCTGGGCCCTCCTGCTCGGGATCGGCGCGCTCGTCGGTGGCGGGCGCTTCATCTGGGTCTTCGCGCTGATCGGTGTGGCGACGACCTTCTACGGCTACTGGAACAGCGACAAGCTCGCCATCCGCGCCATGCACGCCTACCCCGTCTCCGAGGCGCAGGCGCCGGTGATGTACCGCATCGTCCGAGAGCTCTCGACCGCCGCCGGCAAGCCGATGCCGCGCCTCTACATCAGCCCCACCCAGGCGCCGAACGCCTTTGCGACCGGGCGCAACCCGCAGAACGCGGCGGTGTGCTGCACCGAGGGCATCCTCGGCCTGCTCGACGAGCGTGAGCTGCGCGGCGTGCTCGGCCACGAGCTGATGCACGTCTACAACCGCGACATCCTCACGAGCTCGGTCGCCGCCGCGATCGCCGGTGTCATCACCTCGATCGGCCAGATGCTGATGTTCACGAGCATGTTCGGTGGCGGCGGCTCCGACGAGGACCGCCCGAACCCGTTCGCGCTGCTCGCGATGAGCCTGCTCGCCCCGATGGCCGCCATGATGATCCAGATGGCGATCAGCCGCACCCGCGAGTACGACGCCGACGAGGACGGCTCGAAGCTCACCGGTGACCCGCTCGCCCTCGCCTCGGCGCTGCGCAAGCTCGAGTCGGGCGTGGCACGCGCCCCGCTCGCGCCGCAGCAGGACATCGTCAACGCGAGCCACATGATGATCGCGAGCCCCTTCCGCGCCCAGGACGTGACGCGCTTCCTCTCGACACACCCGCCGATGGACCAGCGGATCGCCCGCCTGGAGAGCATGGCCGGCGGCCCGCTCCACCGCTGATCCTGCTCAGCGACCGAGCATCCCGGCATCCCGCGCGCCGATGGTGCCGTCGATCTGGCAGGCTCGGCCCCATGCGCAGTCTCACCCTGGCCGAAGCCCGCGAGCGATCCTCGCTGATCACCGTCACGTCGTATGCCGTCGAGCTCGACCTCGACCAGGGCGCGGAGGTCTTCGGCTCCCGCACGGTCGTCCGCTTCGCCTGCGCCGAGCCCGGTGCCGACTCCTGGGTCGACCTGAAGGCCCGGTCCGTCGAGACGGTCTCCCTCAACGGAGCGCCGCTCGACCCGGCGAGCGCCGCAGACGGCCGCCTGGCGCTCACAGGGCTCGCCGCCGACAACGAGCTCGTCGTCGCCGCGACGATGGCCTACAGCCACGACGGGCAGGGCCTGCACCGGGCCACCGACCCCGCCGACGACCTCGACTACGTCTACGGCCACCTCTTCCTCGACGCCGCCCCGAGCGTCTACGCCTGCTTCGACCAGCCCGACCTCAAGGCCCCCTACGACGTCACCGTGCACGCCCCGCTCGACTGGACGGTGCTCGGCAACGGCGCCGCCGAGCAGACGAGCCCCGGCACGTGGACGCTTGCCACGACGAAGCCGCTCGCGACGTACTTCATGACGGTGTGCGCGGGACCCTACGTCTCCGTGCGCGACGAGCATGACGGCATACCCCTGGGTGTCCACGCGCGGGCGTCGCTGCGCGAGCCGCTCGAGCGGCACGCGGCCGAGCTCTTCGACGTCACGAAGCGGTCGTTCGACTACTTCCACGGGCTCTTCGGGATCCGCTACCCGTTCGGGGAGTACCACCAGGTCTTCGTCCCGGAGTTCAACGCCGGCGCGATGGAGAACCCGGGCTGCGTGACCTTCCGGGACCAGTACCTCTACCGGGGTGCCGCGACGCGTGACGAGCTGCTGACGCGTGCCAACACGGTGAGCCACGAGATGTCGCACATGTGGTTCGGCGACATCGTGACGATGAAGTGGTGGGACGACCTCTGGCTCAACGAGTCGTTCGCCGAGTACATGTCGCACCGCTGCCTCGTCGACGCGACCGAGTACACCGATGCGTGGGTCGACTCCTCGATCGTGCGCAAGGTCTGGGGCTACGGCGCGGAGCGCTCCCCGTCCACCCACCCGGTCGCGGGCGTCGAGGCCCTCGACGCGCAGAGCGCGCTGCAGAACTTCGACGGCATCTCGTATGCCAAGGGCGCGGCGACGCTGCGCCAGCTCATCGCGTACGTCGGCGACGACCAGTTCATCGCCGGCGTCCGCGCCTACCTGACCGACAAGTCGTACGGCAACGGCACGCTCGCCGACTTCCTCGGCGCGATCGAGACCGCGAGCGGCAAGGACCTCGAGGCGTGGTCACGCGGATGGCTGCTGACGGCCGATCGCGACACGATCTCGGTCGAGATCGAGGAGCAGGACGGACTCGTCGAGCGCGCCGTCATGAACCGGCAGTCGCCGCCTGACCGCCCCGCCGACCGGCCGCACGCCTTCGACGTCGCCGGGTGGACCGACGGCCGTGAGCTCGGGCGGGTCAGGGCGACGATCACGGCTCCCGAGACGACCCTTGCCGAGCTCGAGGGCACGCCGGAGCCGGCCGTGCTCGTCCCCAACGCCTCGGACCTGACGTGGGCGCGCGTGCGCCTCTCGGACTCGACGGTCGCGGCCCTCCCGACGCAGCTCGCCCAGATCCCCGACGGCCAGGCCCGCGCCGTCGTGTGGTCCTCCCTCATCGACGGCGTGCACGGTGCGACGACCTCGCCCGAGGCGTTCCTCGAGGTGTTCGACGCGGCGTGGCCGCACGAGACGAACTCCTCGATCCTGACTCGGGTCGCGGCATACGCCGAGCACCGCGTCGTGCCGTACTTCGTCCCGCGCGACCAGCAAGAGGCCGCCCTGGCCCGCCTCAACCGGGCCGGGGTGGGGCTGCTCGAGCGCGCGACGGCGGGCACGACCGAGTCCCTCGCGGCGGCCCGTCTCGTCGCCGGCACGAGCGATGACGAGACGCTGCTGCGCGCCTGGGCCGACGGCAAGGGCCTGCCCGCCGGTCTCGAGGAGGACGGCGACTTCCGGTGGATCGTCGTGCGCAACCTGGCCTCACGCGGGCTCATCGACGTCGCTGACATCGACGGCTTCCGCGCCAAGGACGACACCCTGCAGGGCGGCCTCAACGCGCTCCTGTGCCGTGCGAGCCTGCCCCGTGCCGAGGCCAAGGCGTGGGCGTGGGAGCAGCTGACCGGCCGCCAGGGTCGCTCCAACTACGAGATGGTGCACCTGGCCCGCGGCTTCTGGGCTGCCTCCGACGACGCCCTCGTCGCCGACTACGTGCCGCGCTACTTCACCGACGTGCCGGCCATGTCCGCCTGGGTGGGCGAGGATGCCCTCTCGCGCGTCGTCCTCGTCGCCTTCCCGCGGGTCTTCACGGACGAGACGGCGCGCCTCAGCGCCGAGGCCATCTCGCGCGACGACCTGACGCCGGCCGTCCACCGCTCGCTCGTCGACGCGGACGCCGAGCTTCGGGAGGCCCTGGCGTCCCGGGCGACGTTCGCCGCGGCCGTCTGAGCGCATGGCGACCCCGACGCGTGAGGGGCTGCCGGAGGTGGTCGGCACGATCTGCGCGGCCCACGCGGAGATGCTCGACGCGCGGCTGCCGGGACTGCTGGCGGGACTGTACCTCCACGGCTCGATCGGCTTCGACGGCGAGTTCCACGGCGGCAGCGACATCGACTTCGTCGCCGTGACGAGCCGCCGACCCACCGACGACGACATCGAGGTGCTCCGGGACGTGCACGCCGAGATCGGCCGGCGCTGGGCCGAGCCCGACTACGACGGCTTCTACGTTCTCGAGGCCGACCTCGCCGGCTCGCCGGACGTGGTGCCGGACGTCCCCGGCGTGCTGCACCAGTGGTTCGACGTCGGCACCCACGCCGACGTCAAGCACATCACGTGGCGCGAGCTGCGCGACCACGGAATCACCATGCGGGGTAAGGACGTTCGCGACGTCACGATCTGGAGCGACGACGCCGCACTGCACGCCTCCACGCTCGAGAACCTCGAGACGTACTGGCGCTCGCAGCTCGAGGCGATGGAGCACCACCCGCGCGAGGCGTCCCTGCCGCACGCCACCGAGTGGGGTGCCCTCGGGGCGTCACGGCTCGTCCACCTGCTCGTCACCGGGCGGCCCACGTCCAAATCCGGTGCCGGTCGGTGGGCGCTCCGGACCTACCCCCACCACCGCGAGATCCTCGAGGAGGGGCTGCGCGTCCGCGAGCATCCCGACGCGCCGTCGTCGTATGCCGCAGACCCCGGTCGTCGTCGCCGTGACCTCATCGCGTTCATGACGGAGGTCATCGCCGACGGCGTCTCCCGGACGAGCTCCGGGCCCACGGGCCACCCGGGACCGTCGACGTGAACGGCGACGGGGCGAGCCCCTGGGTCATCGAGCTCGCCGTCGTGCGGGACCCGATCTGTGAGGCGCTGCTGCACGACTACTACGTCGACGTCAGCGACCGGTGGTACCAGCACCGGGAGGGGCGCGACTCGACACCGGAGGAGATCGAGACCGGCTTCCCCCAGATGCGCAGCGACGACCTGGCGCCCCCGACGGGGGAGTTCGTCGTGGCCCGGCGCGCTGACGACGACACGGTGCTCGGTGGTTGTGTCGGGTTGCGGCGCCTGAAGGACACTGCGGGACGGCGGGTGGCGGAGCTGCGGCGACTCTACGTGCGCCCTGAGCTCCGAGGGGCCGGGCTCGGGGCGAGCCTCCTTCTGTGCGCGGAGGAGATCGCACGCGTCTGGGGCGTGTCCGCGATGCGCCTCGACACCCGCCTCGACCTCGGCGAGGCCCGGGCGCTCTACCTGCGTCACGGCTGGGTCGAGGTGCCGGCGTTCAGCGAAAACGACTACGCCGAGGTCTGGTACGCCAAGCCCCTCCGGTGATCGGCGGCCAGGTCGAGGAGATCTGCCGGCACCAGGTGCCGAAGGATCTCCACGACCTCGGCCACCGGCCGCTCGGCCCGAACGCTGGAGCGTCAGCGGTTGTAGGCCGTCGTGTGACGTGGCTCGTAGAGCTGGATCTCGTCGGCTCCCGGGACCGCCATCATGACGACGAGGCCGTAGCCGTGGTCGGCGGGGTCGGTCGTGAACACCGCCCCACGCGCGATGAGCTCGTCCATCGTGGCCCGTAGGTCGTCGCACATGAGCGAGATCGCGTGGTGCCGCGGCGCCGACCACGACGACCCCTCCGGTCCGCGCGTCGGGTGCACCCCGAGTTCGCTCGGACCGCTCCTGAAGATGAGCCACGCGTCGGCGTCGCCGCCTCCGTCCGAGCCGGGCTCGTCGGTGACGCACGGCCACTGGAGGACGTCTCGGAAGAAGGCGCGCGTGGCCGTTGCATCGTCGGAGTACACGAGATTGTGGACGGCGGTGATCATGGTCGGGACGCTACGCCCGTAGAAGCCCCCGCGTCAGGTGCCGTGTGGTTCGATGCGCTGGTGGCACCACGGGGTGGTCAGGGCAAGCGGAAGCCTGCGAAGAGGGCGCCGTTCCTGCTCCGCTGCCTCTACCTCTGCATGGTCTTCCGTGCGCCGGCGGAGCACTTCGGCTACGGCCGAGCACTGGCTGTCGCCGGCGTCGTCGCGGCCGGGGTGATCGCGGTTCGAGGCGCCGGAGTCCTCCTCCACGTGCACGACGTCCGACGGTCGGGAGGGAGTCTGACCCCGGGTGCGATCCTGCGGCTGGTCGTGACGATGCCCCCGGTCGTGCTGAGGTCGACGCCGGATGCCCCCGGCCTCCTGTATCGGTGGCGCGGTCACCTGCGCCGAGAAGGTGCCGAGAGACGGGACCTGGAGCACCACCCCGGAGGGCGGGTCACGGTCACCGTGCTCTACAAGGACTCCGAGGGGGACCCGGTGCCACAGGTCCCGGCCTACTGCCCGGGGTCGTTCACGGTGGAGGTCGAAGGCGACGTCCTCATCTCGAACCGCAGCCACCCGCCCCTGCTCGGCGATGCGACCACCTTGTGGTCCACGCTCGTCGCCGACGCCGCCGCGGGCGACCTCACCGTCCTGCGTCGCGAGGGGGACACGTGTGTCGTGGCCCGTGTCGGCTTCCCGCGTGGCGCGAGGTTCGCGATCGTCATGGCCGAGCCGGACTGGGACCTCGTCTTGGCGGCCCACCCCGCTCGGCCCGTGGCAAGTCGGGCGTCCCGGCCCTGACCGTCAGGCCCAGAGGGACACGGAGTCGCGCACGGAGAAGCCCGCGGACACGGTCACCAGGGACTGGGCTCGTAGTCCTTGACGAAGCAGCCGTAGAGGTCCTCGCCGGCCTCGCCGCGCACGATCGGGTCGTAGACGCGGGCTGCGCCGTCGACGAGGTCGAGCGGTGCGTGCCAGCCCTCGGCCGCGATGCGCAGCTTCTCGTCGTGGGGCCGCTCGTCGGTGATCCAGCCGGTGTCGACGGCCGTCATGAGGATGCGGTCGGTCTCGAACATCTCGCCCGCGCTCGTGCGGGTCATCATGTTCAGCGCAGCCTTGGCCATGTTGGTGTGCGGGTGGCCCGGACCCTTGTAGCGGCGGGAGAACTGGCCCTCCATCGCCGACACGTTGACGACGTAGGCCCGTCGCGCACCAGCGGTGACCGCGGCACGCATCGCCGGGCGCAGCCGCGAGACGAGGATGAACGGGGCGGTCGAGTTGCACAGCTGGACCTCGAGCAGCTCGAGCGGGTCGACCTCCTCGACCTTCTGGGTCCACGAGTTGTTGCGCTGGAGGTCGGGCAGCAACCCACCGGCGTCCACGGCGGTGCCCGCCCGGTGGGCCTCGAGGCTGGCGTGTCCGGCCGAGAGGGCCAGGGCTGTCATGGACGCGGCCGTCTGGGCGGCGACGGCGTGCTCGACCGACTCGCCGTCATGGTGCGCCACGGCGTGGTTGCCGAGGGCGCCGGCGATCGAGGCCGGGTGCGCCTCGCTGATCCTGTCGAAGGTCACCATCTCCGGCAGCGCGACACCGTCGGGGAGCGGCGCCGACTCGAGCTCGACGAGGTTGCTGTAGGCACCGGGGGACCGGCGCACCGTCTGCGCGGCGTTGTTGACGAGGATGTCGAGCGGGCCGGCCGCAGTCACCTCGTCGGCGAGGGCGACGACCTGGGTGGGGTCGCGCAGGTCGATGCCGACGATCTTGAGCCGGTGGATCCAGTCGGCGCTGTCCTCCATCGAGGCGAAGCGGCGCATGGCGTCCTTGGGGAAGCGCGTCGTGATCGTCGTGTGCGCGCCGTCGCGCAGCAGGCGCAGCGCGATGTACATCCCGATCTTCGCGCGGCCGCCGGTGAGCAGGGCGCGCTTGCCCGTGAGGTCGGTGCGCTGGTCGCGCTTGGCGTGCGAGCGGGCTGCGCAGTCGGGGCACAGCCAGTGGTAGAACGCGTCGACGAGGGTGTAGTCGCGCTTGCAGATGTAGCAGCCGCGCGGGTTGACGAGCTCACCGGCGAAAGCCCCGGATGCGTTGGAGACCAACGGAATTCCCTTGGTCTCGTCGTCGATCCGCATGGGCGAGCCGGTGGCCGTCGCCTCGATGACCTGCCGGTCGGCCTTGCGCTCGGCCCACGTCTTCGCGTTGCGCCGGTCCTTCTTGAGCCGCTTGTACATCAGGGACGCAGCGCGCTTGAGGGTCTCGAAGTCGGGGTCGTCGATCTCGAGAGAGGGGGCCAGGGCGAGCACCCGCACGGCGGTCGCGACGTCCTCGGGGTCGAGGCGCACGACGGCGGCAGGGTCTTGCTCGATCTCGGTGTCACTCACCGCGCAAGGGTACGCGGGCGGTCGCCCCGCTCCCCAATCCGCCGAACCCGGGAGATGACGGCATACGGTCTCGGGAGCCGGCTTCGCCGGGGTCACGTCCAGGGTCGGGAGACCCTGACCGTGACCCCGGCGAAGTGGGTGGGGCCGTCAGTTCGAGGTCGACGGCTTGGCGGCCAGCGTCACGGGGACGTCCTGGCGTGCGCCGCCGCGGATCACGGTCAGGGTGGCCTTGTCGCCGACGGTCATCTCGCGGATCTGGGCGACGAGCGCCGTCGCGGAGTCGATGCGCTGACCGTCGACGGCGATGATGACGTCGCCGTTCTTGAGGCCGGCGTTCGCGGCGGGCGTGCTGGGGCTGACGGAGACGACCTGCGCGCCGGCGCGCTTCGCGGTGCCGTCCGAGACGACCGCGTCGCGGGTGCTGACGCCGAGGTAGGAGTGCTCGGCCTTGCCGCTCTTGATCAGCTGGTCGGCGATGGACTTCGCCTCCTTGACCGGGATTGCGAATCCGATGCCGATGTTGCCGCTCTGGCTTCCGCCGGAGCTCTGCCCCAGCGAGGCGATCGAGCTGTTGATGCCGATGAGCTCGCCCTTGCCGTTGACGAGCGCGCCGCCGGAGTTGCCGGGGTTGATCGCCGCCGACGTCTGGATGGCGTTCGTCACGACCTCGTCGCCGGACGACTGCTGCTGGCCGAAGGGGGACTGGCTCGGCGTGCCGGTGCTGACCGGGCGGTTGAGGGCCGAGATGATGCCCGTCGTCACGGTGCCCGAGAGGCCGAGTGGGTTGCCGACAGCCATGGCCGGGTCGCCGACCTTGAGCGTCTCGGAGTTGCCGAGGCTGATCGGCGTCAGGTCGCCGGGGCCGTTGGTCAGCTTGATGACGGCGAGGTCGGTCGACGCGTCGGTGCCGACGATCGTCGCGCCGTAGGTGCGGCCGTCGCTCAGGGTCACGGTGATCGCACCGTTGCCCGTGGCGTCACCCACGACGTGGTTGTTCGTCAGGATGTGCCCGCTCTTGTCGAAGACGACTCCCGAGCCGGCGCCCGAGCCCTGCTGGGTCGTCACGTCGATGCTGACGACGCTCGGTGAGACCGCGGCGGACACGGCGGCCCAGTCGGGCGCGGAGGCATTGCCCTGCACGACGGTGGGCGAGCTGTTCTGGTTCGAGTTCGTCGTTGCCGTCGCGGCAGGGGTCGACCCGGTGGCGGTGCTCTGGCCCCCGAGCTGCGTGGCGGCATACGTGCCTCCGCTCGCGAGGACGGCGGCGAGCAGGGCGACCCCGACGGTCTGGCCGAAGCGGTTGTCGCGCTTCGGGGCCGGCCGGCTGCCCTCACCCAGCGGCGGCGTCGGCGGGGCCGGCGGCACGGGGGGTGCGGACTGGCTGTAGTAGCCGCCCTGCGGGATCTGCTGGGTGTGGTCCTCGGGTGCCATGGTCATGGCTCCTCCTCGCTCTGGTCTGTTCCTCCATCAGACCTACCCACCTTTGGACTCGGTTGTGGCATTCCTAGGAATGGGCTGTGCCTTGGGCTGCGCCGTGGTGACGCCGCTCACCCTCCTGGTCCCGGCGGTGAACGGGGAGCTGGACGACGAACGTCGCACCGCCACCGGGCGTCTCGCGCACTCGAACGCTGCCGCCGTGCGCCTCGATGATCGCGTGCACGATCGCGAGCCCGAGACCGTTGCCGCCACCCCTGCCGCGGCTGCGGGAGCGGTCGGCGCGGTAGAAGCGCTCGAAGACGTCCGCGCGTTCGTTGGGTGGTATGCCGTGTCCGTGGTCCCGGACGTGGAGCGCGACGTGGAGCGCGTCCACCCGGCCGGCGAGGATCTCGATCGGGGTGCCGGCCGGGGTGTGCACCCGGGCGTTGGTGACGAGGTTGGTGACGACCTGTCGCAGCTGTTGTTCGTCCGCCTGCAGCTCCGTCGGCTCGATGGGCCCGTTGATGCCGGTGGCGACGATGTGACGGTCGGGCGCGATGGTGCGGGCGTCCTGCGCGGCGTCGGCGGCCAGCACGGCCAGGTCGACGGTCTGGAGCTCGAGCGGGCGCTCGCCGTCGAGACGAGCCAGGGTGAGCAGGTCCTCGACGAGGCCGCTCATCCGGTGGGCCTCGGACTCGATGCGGCCCATCGCGCCGGTCACGGCGTCGGCCGTCGGCAGGGCGCCCTGGCGGTAGAGCTCGGCGTAGCCACCGACGGCGGCCAGCGGCGTGCGCAGCTCGTGTGAGGCGTCGGCGATGAAGCGCCGCATCTTCGCCTCGTTGGCCTCGCGCACGGCGAAGCTCTGCTCGATGCGGGCGAGCATCGCGTTGAGGGAGCGCGACAGGGAGGCCACCTCGTCGTCGGTGTCGGGCACGTCGATGCGCTGGGTCAGGTCGCCCACCGCGATCTGGGCCGCGGTGTCCTCGATGCGGGTCAGGGGCCGGAAGGTCCGGCGTATGAGGAACCAGCCCAGCGCCGCCGTGACGATGAGGGTGATGGCACCGATCCCCGCGGCATAGAGCAGGAACCGGTCGACGGTCCGGTCGAGGGCGCTCAGGGGCAGGGCCAGGACGTAGATCTGGGTGCGCGGCTCGTTGAGCTGGGCCAGGGCGAGCCACTGGGCGTCCCCGCCGGTCGAACCGATGCGGAAGGGGACGTGCCCCGTGACCTTGGGGTCGGAGGCCGTGAGGTTCGGGATCTGGGCCTGGTCCTGCTCGGTGACCGCCTCACCGCGGGAGATGACCGAGCCGGTGCGCACGTCGATGATCCGGGTCGTGAAGCCCGTGGGCAGCTGCGGGCCGGCTGCACTGAGCTCTGCCGGGTCGATGGACGACAGGCTCGCGGCATAGACGCGAAGCTCCTGTTCCGTCTGGTTGAGCAGGTAGACCCGCAGCAGGGCGCTGACGACGAGCGAGGTCACGGCCAGGGCGACGGCGATGAGCCCGAGCGTGACCGCGAGCAGACGCCACCGCAACGGCATCGCCCGCAGCCGGGGCAGCCGCTGCTTCCGGCTGCCCACGAGGACGGCCGGCTCGGCGGTCACGTCGACCATCCGGTCAGGAGGTCGTCAGCTCGGGGGGCACGCGGAGAACGTAACCCACACCGCGCTTGGTGTGGATGAGCGAGGGCCCGTCGGCGTCGATCTTGCGCCGGAGGTAGGAGATGTAGGACTCGACGATGCCGGACTCGCCGCGGAAGTCGTAGTCCCAGACGTGGTCGAGGATCTGCAGCTTCGACAGGACCCGGTTGGGGTTGAGCAGCAGGTAGCGCAGCAGCTTGAACTCGGTGGGGGACAGGTCGATGACGCGACCACCCCGGCGCACCTCGTGGGAGTCCTCGTTGAGCTCGAGGTCGTGGAAGCGCAGCGTCGCGCCGTCGTCGGCCTGACCGCGCGTGCGGCGCAGCACGGCGCGGATGCGGGCGATGACCTCCTCGAGGCTGAAGGGCTTCGTGACGTAGTCGTCACCGCCCACGGTGAGGCCCTGGATCTTGTCGCCCGTCGCGTCGCGCGCGGTGACGAAGACGATCGGCTGCTGGCGCCCGCGGTCACGCAGGCGCCGCGTCACCTCGAAGCCGTCGACGTCGGGGAGCATGACGTCGAGCACGACGAGGTCGGGCTCCGACTCGGCCGCCATGGCGAGGGCGGTGGTGCCGTCGGCGGCCGTCTCGACCTCGAAGCCGGCGAAGCGCAGCGACGTCGCGAGCAGCTCACGGATGTTCGGCTCGTCCTCGACGACGAGCAGGCGGGCCTCTGCGGCCTGTGCTGTCTGGGTGTCCACACCGAACAGTGTCGGCACGTTTGCTGGGAGTTCGCTGGGAGTTGGTCGGATCCTTCGGCCCTCAGCTCAGAGGTCGTCGGCGTCGACGATCCGGTAGGCGTAGCCCTGCTCTGCGAGGAAGCGCTGACGGTGCGCGGCGAAGTCCGCGTCCACGGTGTCGCGGGACACGATGGTGTAGAAGTGCGCGGTGCGCCCGTCTCCCTTGGGCCGCAGGACGCGGCCGAGCCGCTGTGCCTCCTCCTGGCGTGAGCCGAAGGTGCCGCTGATCTGGATCGCGACGCTCGCCTCGGGCAGGTCGATGGAGAAGTTCGCGACCTTGCTGACGACGAGGGTCGTGATCTCACCGGTGCGGAAGGCGTCGTAGAGGCGCTGGCGCTCCTTGACCGTCGTCTCGCCGGTGATCACCTCGGCGCCGAGCCGCTCGGCCACCTCGTGGAGCTGGTCGAGGTACTGCCCGATGACGAGCGTCGGCTCACCGGCGTGCTGCTTCGCGAGCTTCTCGACGACGGGCAGCTTGGCGTCGGAGCACGACGCGAGGCGGTAGCGCTCCTCCGGCTCGCTCACGGCATACGCCATCCGCTGGCCGTCGGGGAGGCTGACCCGGACCTCCACGCAGTCGGCGGGAGCGATGTAGCCCTGGGCCTCGATGTCCTTCCACGGCGCGTCGAACCGCTTCGGGCCGATGAGGCTGAAGACGTCGGCCTCCCGGCCGTCCTCGCGCACGAGTGTCGCCGTCAGGCCGAGCCGGCGGCGTGCCTGCAGGTCGGCCGTCATGCGGAAGATCGGGGCCGGCAGCAGGTGCACCTCGTCGTAGACGACGAGGCCCCAGTCGCGGGCGTCGAGCAGGTCGAGGTGCGCGTAGGCGCCCTTCCGCTTCGTGGTCAGCACCTGGTAGGTCGCGATGGTGACGGGACGGATCTCCTTGCGGGCGCCGGAGTACTCGCCGATCTCGTCCTCGGTCAGCGTCGTGCGCTTGAGCAGCTCGTCCTTCCACTGCCGCGCGCTGACGGTGTTGGTCACGAGGATGAGCGTCGTCGCCTTGGCGGCCGCCATGGCGCCCGCGCCGACGAGCGTCTTGCCCGCGCCGCAGGGGAGCACGACGACGCCGGAACCGCCGTGCCAGAAGCCGTCGACGGCGTGCTGCTGGTAGGGGCGCAGGTGCCAGCCGTCCTGCTTGAGGTCGATCGCGTGCGCCTCGCCGTCGACGTAGCCGGCGAGGTCCTCGGCGGGCCAGCCGATCTTGAGCAGCTCCTGCTTGAGGGTGCCGCGCTCGCTCGGGTGCACGACGACGGCCAGGTCGTCGAGACGCTCGCCGGTCAGAGGCTTGATCTTCTTGTGCCGCAGCACCTCCTCGAGCACCGGGCGGTCCGTCGTGCGCAGCACGAGCCGGGTGCCTTCCTCGGAGTCGGCGAGCCCCTCCTTCTCGAGGGTCAGGCGGCCGTAGCGGGCCATCGTGTCGGCCACGTCGACGAGGAGGGCGTTCGGGACGGCATACCTGCTGTGCGTCATGAGGGCGTCGACGACCTGCTCGGCGTCGTGCCCGGCGGCGCGGGCGTTCCACAGGCCGAGCGGGGTGATGCGGTAGGTGTGCACGTGCTCGGGCGCGCGCTCGAGCTCGGCGAACGGCGCGATGGCACGCCTCGCGGCCTCGGCGGTCGGGTGGTCGACCTCGAGGAGGAGGGTCTTGTCGCTCTGGACGATCAGGGGTCCATCATTCATCGACTCGTCCAACCGTTCGTGGCGTGCGGGTGTTCCCGGGGCGCGAAGTCACGCCTGACAGTATGGGTGCATGCGATCCCCACAGGTCGAGGCGGCGACGGGGCTGCCCCCGAAGGTGACGATCTACGAGGTCGGCCCACGCGACGGGCTGCAGAACGAGAAGACCGTCGTGCCGGCCACGACGAAGGTCGAGTTCATCCGCCGGCTCGAGGCCGCGGGTCTCGGCACCATCGAGACGACGTCCTTCGTGCCGGCGAGGTGGGTCCCGCAGATGGGTGACGCCGAGGAGGTGCTCGCTGCCCTCGGCGCCGACGGGGTCGGCCGGCGGCGACCTGCCCTCGTGCCCAACGAGCGGGGCCTCGACCGCGCCGAGGAGCTCGGGCTCAGGGCGATCGCGATCTTCGGCTCGGCCACCGAGACCTTCGCGCAGAAGAACCTCAACCGCTCCGTCACCGAGCAGTACGCCATGTTCGAGCCGGTCGTGAAGCGCGCCCTCGCAGACGGCATGTGGGTGCGGGCCTACGTCTCGATGTGCTTCGGCGACCCCTGGGAGGGGCCGGTGCCGGTCGAGCAGGTCGTCGACACGGCGGAGCGGCTCATGGACCTCGGCTGCCACGAGCTGAGCCTCGGCGACACGATCGGGGTCGGCACGACCGGCCACGTGCACCGGCTGCTCGAGGCGCTGGATGCGCGGGGGATCGGCACCGACCGGGTCGCCGTGCACTTCCACGACACCTACGGCCAGGCCCTCGCCAACACCATGGCCGCCCTGCGCGACGGCGTCTCGGTCGTCGACGCGTCGGCCGGTGGCCTCGGCGGCTGCCCCTACGCCAAGTCCGCCACGGGCAACCTCGCCACCGAGGACCTCGTCTGGGCGCTGCACGGCGCCGGCGTCGAGACCGGGGTCGACCTCGACGCGCTCGTCGAGACGTCGGTGTGGATGGCGGGGCAGCTCGGCCGGCCCTCGCCGAGCAACGTCGTCCGAGCCCTCGCCGGCGCCTGAACGGTCCGACCGGCCGGAACGAACCGGGTTCTCGGCCCCTGGAGGGGGTTTCCGGCCGTCGCTCCGGCCGAGGTGCCCGTCAGGCGGGCGGCTGGTCCTTGGTGAGGTGGAGCAGCCAGTCGCGGTCGGTGCGGATCAGGGCGTAGCGCCGTGACGCCCCGCGCCCGTGGAGCACGAAGACGATCCGGTGGTCGTCGCGGGACTCCTCCTCCCACCAGCCGGTGTCGGCGACCGACTTGTGCTCGTCGGTGTAGGCGAGATGGTCCATGGCGTGGTCGTCGACCGCGACCGCGAGCCGGTCGTGGCGGCTCGACGTGGGCAGTCCCTTGGGCACCGCCCACGAGCGGAGCACGCCGTCCTCCTCGAGCCGCAGGTCGAAGTGCGGACGCGGCTTGCGGTGGTCGTGGAGCACGTATGCCGGCCGGTGGCCTTCGCGGGATCCCTTGCCTCCCAAGGCCGGTCAGGCCTCGAGCGTCGCGCCGGTGATGCGGTGCACCGAGAAGGACTTCTCGTGCCCCGACTCGTCGGTGGCCCGGACCCGTCCGCCCTCGACCCGCTGTGGGTGGATCAGGTGGCGGCTCGTCGCGCCGTGGCCGTCGGAGTAGCCGATCCACACGCCGTGCCGGTCGGCGACCGCGTCGCGCAGCAGCGACAGCGTCACGACGGGGTCCATCGCCTGGATGCGCGGGCCGGGGCGGCTCTCGTCCTCGACGCGACGCTGGTCGGCCGTCGCCTCGGCTGCGCGCAGCCCGTCGACGAGCGACTGGGTGTAGGGCCGGTCGACGGGAGAGACCATCGGGCCGGGGCCGCGACGGCGAGATCCGGCGCGACGGCGCGGCGTCTCGGCGTGGACGACGGTGCCGTCCTGACCCTCATGCACCGGCGCGAACCCGTTGTCGCGCAGCAGGTCGACGAGCACGCGCGGGTCGGCAGAGGACACGAGCACCGTGGGAGCGAGCCGCCGCAGGCGGAGGGGAGCCAGGTCGCGCGACGCGAGCATCGTGTCGAGCACCGCCTCGTCGTCGGAGCGGATGTAGGCAGCGGCGCCGCCGATGCGGGTCTGGCCGTGCTTGCGGGCGACGTCGGACACGAGGTACTCGAGCGGCTGGGGCACCGGGGTGCGACTCGACCGGCGCACCGTCTCGGTGAAGTCCGCGGCGGTCCACCCGGCGTCGAGCGCCCGGCGCACCGACTCGGGCGTGAACCGGTAGACGGTGGCCCCGCCGCGGGACTCGACGTCGGCGGCGAGGCGCATGAACGAGCCGAGACCGCCGACGAGCGGCCCGGGTGCGACGGCGGTGAGGTCTGCCTGGACGAGGATGTGGTCGACGGGGGAGGGCAGGTGCGTCGCCATGCAGGCCGCGACGTCGTCGAGCGAGTCGGGGGAGGCGAGCAGGGCGCGGCCGGCCTCGGACAGGGCGCCGCGACCGGTCACGCCGAGCCAGTCCGCCTCGCGTAGGACCGCCTCGACGGCTTCGTCGAGCACGGCGGCGGACCGGTTGGGCCGGCGCCAGGCGAGGCGCCCGCGGAGCGAGCCACGGTCGGGCGCGCTGCCCTGCTCGAGCGAGGCGAGCTCGCGCAGCACCTCGCGCCGGATCGCCCGGATCGCGGGCCACTGGACGTCCGGGCCGAGGGCGTTGGCGGGCCCGGTGCCGGTGCTCCGGCGGCCGACGAGGTGGGGTGCTCGGGTCGAGCCGAGCCACGCGAGGGCCAGCGTCGCCCACCGGTGCCCGGCCTCGCTCGAGCTCCACTCGTCGATCTCCGACGTGGGAGCCCACACCGGCACGACCTCGCCGTCGTCGGCGACGAGTCCCGCGGCATACGCCAGCTCGACGACGAAGGCGGTGTGCTCGGGGTCGAGGTCGAGCGTCAGCTGGGTGACCCGGAGGTCACGGACCGACAGGCCACCGGCGCGGAGCACGCGTGGGGGGTCGGCTCCCCAGGCGGCGGCGAGCTCGTCGACGTGCGTCAGGCACTCGCTCGCGGCGCCGCCGGCGGCGCCGTCGACGAGGGTGACCGAACGAGCCTCGATCGCGGGAGGGGTCAGCTCGACGGACCGGTGCAGGCGCCCGTCGCGCAGGACCAGACCGACCTCGCGGGGCATCGCCACCCGGTCGGTCGACACCGGCACGAGGAGGTGGTGCTCGAGCAGCCAGCGCGCGGTCGTGCGCCCGGGCTGCGCGGTCGGCAGGACGCCGAAGGCCGGCCCCCACGTCATCCGTTCGAGCATGGCGCGCGAGTCGTCGGGGGCCTCGGCGATGGTCGCCCGGATGCGGTCCGGGTCGGCGTGCTCGGGCGGCGCCGACGGTCGCAGCTCGTGCATCGGTGCGCCCAGGCCCGCCACGGTCGTGCCGAGCACCTCGGGAACGGTGCGAACGACGTGGTCGCCGTCGGCGCCGCGCCAGAGGAGGGCGGCGCGCCAGAGGTCCTGCACAATGGTGTCGACGGTCGTGGCGTCGTCGGTGCCGAGCAGGTGCAGCAGCACGCTGCGGTCGGCGGCGTCGCCGGCGACCACGATGGACTCGAGCACCTGGAGGTGGCCGCGGTCGAGGGCCTCGACGGCCCGTTGCACGCTGGCCCGGGTCCCCGCGCGGGCCGCGAGGCTCGTCAGGTCGGCCGGCGCCGGGCGCGCGAGATCCGGGCGCGCGAGCACGAGGTCGATGAGCTCTGCGTCGCTGCGACCGCGGATGTCGTCGGCGAGGCTCCGGCTCGGGGTGGCCATCCGCCCAACCTACTGCCCTGGCACCCGCCACCCGCCACCCGGCGCCCGTATGCCGTGGGCCTCCGCTCGCGGTGCCGGATCGCCCGCTAGCGTTGCCCCCATGAGCGCGCTCTCACCGGCCCCGGGCGCCGAGCCCGCACCGGCACACCCGACCGGCGAGCAGTGGACCATCGGCCACGGACCGTTCGAGGCGACCGTCGTCGAGGTCGGCGGCGGCCTGCGCACCCTGACCCGTGACGGCGTCGACCTCGTCGCGGGGTATGCCGCCGACGAGACGTGCGCCTCCGGTCGTGGGCAGCAGCTGATGCCCTGGCCCAACCGGATCCGCGACGGCCGCTACACCTTCGGCGGCACCGAGCACCAGCTGTCGGTGACCGAGGTCCCGCGCGGCAACGCCAGCCACGGCCTCGTGCGCTGGGCACTGTGGGAGCTCGTCGAGCTCGAGGACGACCGCGTCACGGTCGGCTACCGCCTGCACCCGCAGCCCGGCTGGGACCACTTCCTCGACCTCCGCACCTCCTACCTGCTCGACGACTCGGGTCTCGTCGTCACGACGGCCGCGCGCAACGTCGGGCCGGCCGCCGCCCCCTTCGGCTACGGCGCGCATCCCTACCTCGCCATCGGTGACACGCAGCTGGTCGACGTCGAGCTGCGCATCCCGGCCGCGACCTGGGTCGAGGTCGACGAGCGACTGCTCCCCGCGGCGACGCATCCGGTCGACGGCGGGCCGTTCGACTTCCGGGTGGCGCACCGCGTCGACAGCGCCCGTCTCGACACCGCCTACACCGACGTCGTGCGCGACGCGGACGGCCTGTGGCGCTGCACCGTGGCGGCCGCCGATCGCGCGACGACCCTGTGGGCCGACGCAGCCTTCCCGTGGCTGCAGGTCTTCACGGCCATCGCCGAGGACCGCAAGGGCGAGGTCGGCATCGCCGTCGAGCCCATGAGCTGTCCCGCCGACGCCTTCAACTCGGGTGACGGGCTCGTCGTCCTCGAGCCGGGCGAGGAGTGGACGGGCACCTGGGGCATCAGCCCCGCCTGAGGCGCCCGGCGACTCGCGGTGCGGGTGGTGCCGGGCCCCGCCGGACCGGGCAATCCCGTTGCGGTGAGCCGTTAGGGTGGGAACAGAGCGCAAGGAGCGCCATCGAGTCGCGCCGTCGCACGGCCGACCCAGATCTGAACGAGGTGGACTGTGCCGACTGGCAAGGTCAGGTTCTACGACGCGGACAAGGGCTTCGGATTCATCTCCGAGGACTCCGGCGCGGACGTCTTCCTGCACGCGAACGCGCTCCCCGAGGGCGTCACGACCCTGAAGAAGGGCGTGCGTGTCGAGTTCGGCATCGTCGAGGGACGCAAGGGCGCCCAGGCGCTGTCGGTCAAGCTCCTCGACCCGGTCCAGTCGGTCGCCGCCAACATGTCCGCCCGGGAGCGCAAGACGCCCGAGGAGCTCGTGGTCATCCTCGAGGACGTCGTGCAGCTGCTCGACGGCGTCGGCGAGGGCTACCGCGCCGGACGCCGCCCCGACCGCAAGCTCGCCTCGAACGTCGCGCGCGCCCTGCGCGGCCTCGCGGACGAGCTGGAGAAGTGAGCTGATGACCGTCACCGCCCCCAAGACGGACGCCGTGCTGCTGGCCGCGTCCGACCTCGCCCGCAGCGTCCTCGAGGAGGTCGCCGAGCCCGGAACCATCGGCGCCCACCTCGGCATGGACCTGCTCGAGGAGCGCCTCGGCATGCACTGGTTCGAGTGCACGTCGCCGGGCTACCGCGGGTGGCGCTGGGGCGTCAGCGTCGCCCGGGTGCAGCGCGCCAAGGTGGCCACGGTCTGCGAGACCAACCTGCTCCCCGGCGCCGACGCCGTCCTGGCCCCCGAGTGGCTGCCGTATGCCGACCGGCTCGCCCCCGGCGACCTCGGCGCCGGCGACGTGCTGCCCTTCCGGCCCGACGACCCCAACCTCGAGGCCGGCTTCGAGGCCACCGGCGACGAGGACGTCGACCAGATGGCCTTCTTCGAGCTCGGCCTCGGCCGGCCGCGCGTGCTGTCGGCGGAGGGTCGCGAGTCCGCCGCGACCCGGTGGTACTCCGGCGACCACGGTCCCGAGTCCGAGGTGGCAGCCAAGGCGACCGCGCACTGCACGACCTGTGGCTACTTCCTGCCGATGGCGGGCGCCCTGCGGGTGACGTTCGGCGTGTGCGCCAACGAGTGGAGCCCGTCCGACGGCCGCGTCGTCTCGCTCGACCACGGCTGCGGTGCGCACTCCGAGACCGACATGGACCACCCGGAGCCGACGTCGGTCGGTGAGCCGATCGTCGACGAGTTCGCCGTCGACATCGAGCCCACCGAGCGAGCGTCCGAGGGCGAGGGCCAGCGGCCGACCGAGGAGCAGCACGGCTCGGACGACCCCGTCACCGACTGACGAGGGACCTCGACCTCGGACGAACCACCCGGCATACCCGGGTGGTTCGTGTCGTTCGGGGGCAGCTCAGGCGGCGTCGCGGGCGTTGCCGCGCCCACGGCGCACGTAGACCCAGCCGAGGCAGCCCAGCACGAACCCGGCCACGCACGTCCATGGCCACCAGTCGCGGTCGCCCTGGTGCAGGGCGGGGACGACGAGCGTGACGACGAGGGCGACGACCCAGACGGCGAGCCCGACCTCGATGATCCGCAGCATCGGCACGTGCAACGGCTCGATCTGCCCGGGGCTCGTCGGGTCGGCGGTGGCCGGCGGCACGTCGGGGGTGGTCTCATCGGTCACGCTCCCAGCCTATGGTCTCGTGACAGGCGCGAAACGCGCCACCACTAAGGTGTGCGCCATGTCGACGGATACGCGCATCACCCCCACTCCTACACGGACCGGGCTCGACGACTTCTTCAAGATCACCGAGCGCGGGTCGACCGTCGCCCGTGAGGTCCGCGGCGGCGTCGTCACCTTCTTCACGATGGTCTACATCGTCGTGCTCAACCCGATCATCCTCTCGGGCGTCGTCGACGGCTCGGGCTCGATGATCGGCGGCACCAACGACCTGGTGCGCAGCAAGCTGCTCGTCGCAGTCGGGACGGCCGTCGTCGCGGGCGTCATGTCGATCCTCATGGGTCTCGTGGCGAACTTCCCGATCGCGCTCGCGGCGGGCCTCGGGATCAACGGCCTCATCACCGGGATGGTGCTGACCCACTCGGCAGAGAAGATCACCTTCGCCGACCTCATGGGTCTCGTCGTCATCGAGGGCGTCATCATCCTCGTGCTCGTGCTGACGGGGTTCCGCAAGGCGGTCTTCAAGGCGATCCCCGGACCGCTAAAGGTCGCGATCTCCGTCGGCATCGGCCTGTTCATCGCCTACATCGGCGTCATCGACGCCGGCTTCGCGCGCCGGCCCACGACGCCGGGCTCGGTCCCGAGCGAGCTCGGCATCGGCGGCAGCCTCGACGGCTGGCCGACGCTCGTCTTCGTCGTCGGCGTCTTCCTCATCGCGGTGCTGCTCATCCGCAAGGTCAAGGGCGCCATCCTCATCGGCATCGTCGCGGCGACGGCGCTCGCGATGGTCCTCGAGGCGATCTTCCACATCGGGCCGCGTGTCTTCGACAAGTCGGGCGCCCTGACCAACCCGTCGGCGTGGGCCCTGACGGTCCCGAAGCTGCCAGACACCATCACCAACACCCCCGATCTCGGCATCCTCGGCCAGTTCAGCCTGCTCGGCTCGTTCGAGAAGATCGGCATCGTCACCTCGATCATGTTCGTCTTCTCGCTGTTGCTCGCCGACTTCTTCGACACGATGGGCACCGTCGTCGCCATCGGCACCGAGGCCAAGCTCCTCGACGAGGACGGCAACCCGCCCCGCACCGACCGCATCCTCGTCGTCGACTCGGTCGCGGCCATCGCCGGTGGGGCCGGTGGCATCAGCAGCAACACGTCCTTCATCGAGTCGGCGTCCGGCGTCGAGGAGGGTGCTCGCACGGGTCTCGCGTCGGTCGTCACCGGCGTGCTCTTCCTGCTCGCGACGTTCCTCGCGCCCCTCTTCGCGGTGGTCCCGTCCGAGGCCGCGGCCCCGGCGCTCGTCATCGTCGGGTTCCTGATGATGACGCAGGTCAAGAACATCGAGTGGGACGACATGGAGGTCGCCCTGCCGGCGTTCCTCACGATCGTCCTCATGCCGTTCACCTACAACATCACCGTCGGCATCGGCGCGGGCTTCATCGCCTGGGTGCTCATCAAGATCGCCCGCGGCAGGACCCGCGAGATCCACCCGCTGCTGTGGGTCGTCGCGGCCTTCTTCGTCGTGTACTTCATCAAGGCGCCGCTCGAGTCGATGCTGACCTGAGCTCCTCTGCTGCACAGGGTGATCGGGTGCGCCACGTCGCCCGAGCCCGTATGCCGTGAAGGCCCCCTCCCGCTCGGGAGGGGGCCTTCACGGCGTCCCCCGGTGCGGAGTGGCGCACCCGGGTTGTCCAGGGTTGGGAATGGTTAGCCGAGGTAATGAGTTAGGCTAAGTATCTCCAGACTGTACTTCCGAGGATCCGCCCTTGACTGCCAAGAACCCCATCGCCCAGCTCTCCAGAGCTGAGCTCGTCTCTCTCTCCAACGACATCCGACTGGCCTGCATGCGCATCTCGCGGCGGGTCCGTTTCGAGTCCGACCGCGAGCTGCCGCCGCACCAGTTCTCGGTGCTCTGCCGGCTCGAGGCCACGGCTCGCACCAACAGCGAGCTGGCCGACATCGAGCGCGTGTCGGCGCCGAGCATGAAGCGCACGACGAACATGCTCGTCGAGCGCGGCTACGTCTCCCGCGCGGACGACCCCACCGACGGACGACAGGTCATCCTGTCGCTGACGACGGAGGGTCGCCGGGCGCTCAAGCGCATCCGCAAGCACCGCGACGAGTGGATGCTCGCGCGCTTCGAGCAGCTGACCGACGACGAGCGGGAGCTGCTCCAGCGCGCCGCCGCCGTCCTGGCCAAGGTGGCCAGCGAATGAGCCCCACCTTCCACTCGCTCTCGATCCCCAACTACCGCATCTACGCCTCGGGCGCGATCGTCTCCAACGTCGGCACGTGGATGGGCCGTGTCGCCCAGGACTGGCTCGTGCTCACGGTCCTCACCGACCACTCGTCGACCGCACTCGGCATCGTGACGGGCCTGCAGTTCCTGCCGTTCCTCATCCTCGCGCCGTTCGCGGGCATGCTCGTCGACCGTTTCCCCAAGCGACGCATCCTCTTCCTCACGCAGACGGCCCTGCTCGCGACGGCCCTGCTCCTCGCGGTCCTGACCGCGACGGGCGTCGTCGAGCTCTGGCACGTCTACGCGCTCGCCTTCGTCCAGGGCGTCGCGACGGCCGTGGACAACCCGGCCCGGCAGACGTTCGTGTCGGAGATGGTCGACACCGAGCACCTGCCCAACGCCGTCGCCCTCAACAGCGCCTCGTTCAACCTCGGCCGACTCGTCGGGCCGGCCGTGGCCGGCCTCGTCATCGCCTGGTTCGGCATCGCCCCCGCGCTCTACATCAACGCCGGGACGTTCGTCTTCGTGCTCGTCGCGCTGCTGCGGATGAACACGAGCCTGCTGACCCCGTCGCCCCGCGCCCGGGGCAAGGGGCAGATCCGGGAGGGACTGCGCTACGTCAAGGGCCGACCGGACCTCGTGCTCATCATGGCTCTCGTCTTCGTGCTCGGGACGTTCGGCATGAACTTCCAGCTCACCATGGCGCTGATGGCCACCAAGGTCTTCGACAAGGGCCCGGGGGAGTACGGCCTGCTCGGCTCGATCATGGCCATCGGTTCGCTGACGGCCGCCCTGCTCTCGGCGCGCCGGGCACGGCCCCGGATGCGGGTCCTGCTGGTCGCCCTCGCCGGCTTCACGGTGTCGACCGCGTTCCTCTCGACCGCGCCGAACTACGTCATGTTCGCCGTCTTCCTCGTGCCGACCGGCCTCGCCGCCCTGACCGCCCTGACCACCGCCAACGCCATGGTCCAGGTCAGCGTCGACCCCGTCATGCGGGGCCGGGTCATGGCGCTCTACATGGCCATCTTCATGGGCGGCACGCCCATCGGTGCCCCGGTGATCGGGTGGATCGGTGACGTGTGGGGTCCCCGTTGGACCATTGCCATCGGCACGGTCGCGGTCGGCCTCAGCCTGGTCGCGGTGGCCCTCTGGGTCTCGCGTCGGCAGAATGTCGCGGTGACCATCCAGACGCACCGTCGCCCCAGGCTCCGCATCCAGCTCGCCTCAGAGGTGCCCACAGCCCCCGAGGTCACGAAGTGAACTTCAAGTTCCGCCACCGGATCACGGTGGCGGCGCTCCTGCTCTTCATCGCGATCGCCGTGATCGCCGCGCTCGTCCACCGCTGAGCGGTTGACGAGCGCGGCCAGCGCTCCACGAGCGCCGGTCTGCAGCACCCGGCCCGGAGGCCCGGAGCGGCAGCTCAGCCGAGCAGACCGCTGGTCGGGCAGGTGACGACCTTGTCCACGAGGACGCAGACGACCTTGGCCTTGAGCGGGTCGAGGACGCGCACGAGGTCCTTGGGGTCGCCGGGCAGCAGCGGCAGGTGGGGCAGGGCGAGCAGGCGGACGATCTCGGCGGTCAGCGTCGGCACGGGCAGCGGCGGAACCGGAGGCAGCGGCGGAACCGGAGGCAGCGGGACACCGGGCACGGACGGCAGGGGCACCGGCAGTCCGGGGGACGGCTTGCTCGGCGCTGGCTGGGGCGCCGGCTTGGGCTGTGCGGACGGCTTCGGAGAGGCCGAGGGCTGCGGGCTGGACGGTCCGGGTGACGGCTTCGCCGAGGAGCTCGGGGTGGGGTGTGCGCTCGACGAAGCCGTCGTACGGGGGGCCGGCGAACCGGCATACGCGAAGCCCGAGCCGTCCGGGGTGGCCGAGCCACTGCCGGCGGCCGGGCGTGCAGCGGGAAGCGCGCTCATCGGGACCACGGTCACGCCGCGGCGGTACGCGTCGGCGATGGACAGGACCGTCCGGACGTAGGCGTCGGACTGGTTGTAGCGCATCACGGCCTTGTAGGCGGCGCCGGGCTGGCGCAGGTCCGTGCCGCCCGAGCACAGCAGGACGCCGGCACCCGTCACGGCGTCGGTGAGGCTCTGCGGGTTGGCGACACCGTCACCGTCACCGTCGCGTCCGGCCAGCTTCCACGAGGACGGGATGAACTGCATCGGCCCGACGGCGCGGTCGTAGACGGGGTCCCGGTCCAGGGCGCCGCCGTCGGTGTCGGTGATCCTGGCGGTGCCCTGCGAGCCGTCGAGCGGGATCCCGATGATCCCGGGACGCGCGATGCCGCTCGCGTCGAGGACGTTGCCGCCGAAGCGCGCGTGGTTGCTCTCGACCCGCCCGATGGCGCCGAGCAGCGCCCAGTCGACACCGCAGCCCGGCTTGATGCCGTCGAGGACGCCGGCAGCGCGCTGGTAGGCGGCGAGGGCCACTGCAGGTATGCCGTTCGCATCCAGACGCACGGGGGCGAGCGAGGCGATGGCCGAGATCGCACCTCGCGCCTCGGGCGGCACGTCGACGCGCGCGTAGTCGGAGGTGAAGGTCTGGTAGATCGGGGGCAGCTGCATCGGCGCGGGGGCGGGACCCGCCTGCGGGTAGAGCGGGCTGCCCCCCGTGATGGCCTGGTCGGGCACGGTGATGGCCGAGGTCGGCTGGACGGAATCGGTGCCGCGGGTGGCGGCGAACGTGATGCCGGCCGTGACCAGGGCGATGACCGGAACGGCGGCAGCGACCCGGCGCGCGGTGGTGCCTGCGCGGACGATGCGGACCATGGGAACTCCTCGATGCACTTCGCCGCCCCCGTTGGCGGTCTGCTCAGGTCAACGAGCGACCTACCCGAAGGTCACGCCCCCGACCGCCCCCATCGAAACTCCCCAATCGAAAGAGCAATCCGCCCGCGCCCCCACAATCGAAAGAGCGATTCGTCCGCCTCCGCGCGAAGGTCACCTTCACGCGATTGCGGACGAATCGCTCTTTCGATCTGGACGGCCGATCTGGACGGCGCGGTCAGCTGAGCGCAGAGACCACGTGGTCGACCGCCTGCGTCAGCTTCGTGACGTCCTCGGGGTCGACGGCCGGGAACATCGCGACGCGCAGCTGGTTGCGGCCGAGCTTGCGGTAGGGCTCGACGTCGACGATGCCGTTGGCGCGCAGCGTGCTGGCGACCGCTGCCGCGTCGATCGAATCGTCGAGGTCGACGGTGCCGACAACCTGCGAGCGGGCGGCGGGGTCGGCGACGTAGGGGGTCGTCCAGCTCGTCCGCTCAGCCCAGTCGTAGAGTCGGCTCGAGGAGTCCTTGGTGCGGGCGGTGGCCCAGTCGAGGCCGCCGTTGCCGAGCATCCAGCGCAGCTGGGCGTTGAGCAGGGCAAGGGTGCTGAGCGACGGGGTGTTGTAGGTCTGGTTCTTCAGCGAGTTGTCGATCGCGGTCGGCAGGCTGAAGAAGTCAGGGACCCACCGGCCGGTGGCGGCGATCTGCTCGACGCGGGCCAGGGCTGCGGGGGAGAAGGCCGCGAGCCACAGGCCGCCGTCGGAGGCGAAGCACTTCTGCGGGGCGAAGTAGTAGACGTCGGTCTGGGTGATGTCGACGGGCAGGCCGCCCGCGCCGGACGTGGCGTCGATGAGCACGAGCGCGTCGTCGTCGGCGCTCTCGACCCGCTTGACCGGCGCCATGACGCCGGTCGAGGTCTCGTTGTGCGGCCATGCGTAGGTGTCGATGCCGGGCTCGGCGTGCGGCGTCGCGAGGGTGCCCGGGTCGGCCTTGACGATCGTCGGGGTGCCGAGGAACGGCGCCGCCGCGGTCACGTTGCCGAACTTGCTGGAGAACTCACCGAAGGCGAGGTGCTGCGAGCGTTCGCGCACGAGGCCGAAGGCGGCGATGTCCCAGAACGCGGTCGAGCCGCCGTTGCCGAGGATGATCTCGTAGCCCTCGGGCAGGGAGAAGAGGTCCCGCAGGCCCGATCGGACCTCGCCGACGAGGTCCTTGACCGGCGCCTGGCGGTGCGAGGTGCCGAGCACCGTGCGGCCGAGGGAGCTGAGGTAGTCCAGCTGCTCAGGACGCACCTTGGAGGGGCCGGACCCGAACCGTCCGTCGGCGGGCAGCAGCTCGGCCGGGATGGTGATGGACGGGGTCACGGCTGGCGCTTCGGTCACGGATTCACCTTGGGAGTGCGGCCACGTGACGAGCAGGTGGCGGACGTGTTGATGGCGGATGACACCGTTGTCACCGCGGCCATTGAACCCCAGGCGCCCACCCCTTGGACACTGGTGATCGTTGCGTGGACACCCCGCGGCGTGCGGCTGTCCCTTCGATGCGGCCGAGCACTACGCGCAAAATCGTTGTCTCCCCACCCGACCGGCGGGATGCTGGAAGGGCCGGATCGCTCGCCGGCGGTCCGGCCTCAGGAAGGGCCGATCATGTTCCTACGTAACGCGACGCGCTCGCTCGCCGCACTGATGGCGGCCAGCGCGGGACTGGTTCTCGGTGTGGCGACGGCTCTCGCCGCCGAGCCGATGTCGGAGGCGACAGGGAGGTCCGGCCTCTGGCCCCCGGTGCCCCGTCTCGCGCGCCCGGTCCTGGCTCCGGACGGCCTGGTGGACTGGGTGTTCGGAGCCGCCCTCCTTGTGGTGGCGACGGTGGCGTTCGCGTATCACCGGCGTGACGGTGGATCGCCGGACTGACGCATCCGCCACTCAGCGCGAGATGTCCGGCGTCCAGCCGGCGACGTCCTCGGGCTTGCGCGGACCCTCGCCGATGTAGCGGGACGACGGCCGGATGAGGCGGCCCGTCTGCTTCTGCTCGAGGATGTGCGCCGACCACCCGGCGGTGCGGGCGCAGGTGAACATGGGGGTGAACATCGCGGGCGGCACCTCGGCGAAGTCGAGGATCACGGCGGCCCAGAACTCGACGTTGGTCGCGAGCACGCGGTCGGGCCGGCGCGCGTGCAGCTCCTCGAGCGCGGCCTTCTCGAGGGCGGCAGCGGCCTCGTAGCGCGGGGCGCCGAGCCGCTCGCAGGCCGAGCGGAGCACTCGGGCGCGCGGGTCCTCGGCGCGGTAGACGCGGTGCCCGAAGCCCATCAGGCGGTCGCCCTTGTCGAGCACCCCCTTGACGTAGGCCGCCGCGTCGCCTTGCTGCTCGACGCCGTCGAGCATGTGGAGCACGCGCGAGGGCGCCCCACCGTGGAGCGGCCCGGACATGGCGCCGACGGCTCCCGAGAGGGCTGCAGCGACGTCCGCGCCGGTCGAGGTGATGACGCGAGCCGTGAAGGTCGAGGCGTTCATGCCGTGCTCGGCGGCGGAGACCCAGTAGGCGTCGACGGCCTCGACGTGCTTGGGGTCCGGCTCGCCGCGCCAGCGGATCATGAAGCGCTCGGTGATGGTGCGGGCCTTGTCGACCTCGCGCTGCGGGACCATCGGCTTGTCGAGACCGCGCGCCGACTGCCCGACGAACGACAGGGCCATGACGGCGGCACGGGCCAGGTTGTCGCGCACCTCCTCGGCGTCGATGTCGAGCGTCGGCTTGAAGCCCCAGACCGGCGCGAGCATGGCGAGCGCGGACTGGACGTCGACGCGTACGTCCCCGGTGTGCACGGGCAAGGGGTAGGGCTCGGCGGGCGGGAGCCCGGGGTCGAACTCGTTGTCGACGAGCAGGCCCCAGACGTGGGCGAAGTCGACGTGGCCGACGAGGTCGTTGATGTCGACGCCGCGGTAGCGCAGCGCCCCGCCCTCCTTGTCCGGCTCGGCAATCGTCGACTCGAAGGCGATGACGCCCTCGAGGCCGGGCTTGAAGTCGGGGTCGGGCGTGCTGTCTGCCATGTCGGTCCTTGCTGTGCAGGCGGTACCACCGCGGTGTGGAGGGCCGTCAGCCGTCGATGCCGGGAGCGTCGGTCGTGGCTGCCAGACTCACCGTATGCCGTCAGCCGCCGACCAGACGCTCTTTGGTGAAGCCGTTTTCACCACTCGAGACCAACACCACGACGCCGTGCGATTCGAGGGCACGGACTTCACCGGCGCGCACGCCGAGGGCCACAGCTTCCTCGAGTGCTCGCTGTTGGGGGGCACGCTCGACGAGGCGCACCTCGAGGGGTCGCGCTGGTCCGAGTCCGAGTGGCAGCGTGTCGCCGGCGTCGGCCTGAGCCTCGTCGAGGCGAGCCTCGTCGAGACGACGATGGAGGGCTGTCGCCTTGCGGCCGTCTCGGCCTGGGGCTCGACGTGGCGGGACGTGACGGTCCGGGGCGGCAAGGTCGACTTCCTCAACCTGAGGGGCGCCCGGCTCAAGGATGTCGCCTTCGTCGACTGTGTCGTCGTGGAGCTCGACCTCCAGGAGGCGACGGTCGACGGGCTGTCCTTCGAGGGCTGCACGCTGGTGTCGCCGACCTTCGGGCGAGGGAGGTATGCCGCCCTCGACCTGTCCGGAGCCACGCTGCGGTCGCCGGTGGGCCTGGCGGCGCTGCGAGGCGCCACGATGAGCCGCGCGCAGGTCATCGACCTGGCCGACGCCCTCGCCGCCGAGCTCGGCATCGCCGTCGCCGACTGAGCACGGGCCGGCGGGAGCACGCTGGGCCCCCGGCCTCCACGTCACTGCTGCATGGGGTGCAACGTGACGTAGCGAGCGGGCATGGTCACCTGGTGGGCGGCGCGGTCCGGCGGCTACGTCAGTGCTGCGTGGGGCGCAGCAGTGTCGTAGGCCCGCCGCGTCAGTTGATCTGGTTGGGCTTGGCCCGACGCAGGGCCGCGGCGGCGGCGTCCTTGGCCCTGGCGGTCGCCCTGACCTTGTCGTCCGGCCGGATCCGCTTCGTCAGGTCGGCGCGCTCGACGAGGGTGGTGACCAGCATGTCGGTCGCCGGGTGCACGCCGACCGCCTCGTCGCCGCTGAAGACGACCCAGTGGGCGGCGTCGCCCTTGTAGACCTTGAGGATGCTGCCGTCGGCGAGCGACCTCGCGTGATCCATCGCCTGGCGACGGGCGCGTTCGCTCGAGATCGCCTTGTTGGCAGCCTCCTTGGCGGGCTCGCGCAGCGCCTGGGTGGCCACCCAGATCTGGGGGCCGTACTTGATGCCGAGCTTGACGCCCTGGGTGACGAGCTTGCCCTTGCCTGCCATGGTGATGACTCCTCACCGCCCCGGGCGGACCGGGACTGTCGCCGGGACCGCGCGCGCCGTGGCCTGACGTCCGCGCGGACCTTCTCGGGCCAACCCTAGTCTGGGGTCATGGACAGCTCTTCTCGCGACTCCGCCCCCGGGGCCGTCGCTGCCGTACGTCGTGTCGACTACTCCGGCGACGGTCTCGTCGAGTCCGATGTCGCGGCCTCGCCCTACCTGCAGGTCCGGTCCTGGGTCGATGCCGCCGTCACGGCGGCCGCGGACCGCGACGACGTGCCCGAGCCCGCGGCCCTCTCGGTCGCCACCGTCGACGCGACCGGGACACCGGACGTGCGTACCGTCCTGATGCGCTTCCTCGACCCGCGTGGGCCCGGTTTCGTCACCAACCTGGACTCGGCCAAGAGCCAGCACCTGCAAGCCAACCCGCGGGTCGCGGCAGCGCTCACCTGGCCGGCCCTCTACCGCGCGATCCGCTTCCGCGGCACCGCCGAGCTCATCGGCCGCGACGAGGTCGAGGCGTACTTCGACTCCCGGCCCTATGGCTCGAGGCTCTCCGCCTGGGCCTCGGACCAGTCGCGTCCCGCCGCCGACCGGCACGAGCTGGAGCGCCGGTGGCAGGAGGTCCTCGAGCGCTTCCCCGACACCGGCGGCGACCACGACGTCCCGGTGCCCGACTTCTGGGGCGGGTGGCGCATCGTGTGCGACGAGGTCGAGTTCTGGGCCGGGCGGCGCAACCGGCTCCACGATCGCATCGTCTTCCGCCGCACGGGTGACGGCGACCTCGCCGACGCCGGGTCGTGGACGAGGCTCCGGCTCCAGCCCTGAGTCCCGCCCACACCCCGGAGACGGAACAGGGCAGCCCGACGAGTCGGACTGCCCTGCTTCATCCCTGGGTGTGGATGGGGACGCGGCTATCGCGTGGCCACCTCACACGCTCCGGAAGAAATCACTTCTCGGATCACCTCCCTTCGGTTTCGATGTCACGACCGTACGTCGGGTCCGAACGAGGCTGCAAGACCTTTGTTCGCAGGCCGGATCGACAGGCGCCCACCTCGGGATCCGGCGCGACCGCGGTGCGGGGCGGACGAGAAGGGCAGCACGCCCGACTCCGAGGCTGTCTCACCCTCGTCCTCGGCCGGATGGGGCGCGGACAGGCTCGCGCCCCCGACGAGCATCGCGAGCAGTACCGGCAGCTCGAGGTATGCCGCGTAGCTCGAGAGGGCGGCATACACCGTCCAGCCCTGGGCGAAGTAGAGGCCGAAGAGCACCGCGAAGACCGCGGCTGCGACGAAGCCGGCGGCCCAGACCCGCGGGCCCGTCGCCCACGGCAGGCGCGCCTCGAAGGCAGCCGTCGCGTCGGGAGCCACCCGCGGCATGAGGGCCACCCAGACGACGTAACTCATGGTCTGCAAGAAGGCGGAGACGGTGAGCAGCCGCAGGCCCAGGACGGTCGAGGCGGTGCCGGGCAGTGCGCTGGCCGCCAGGACGGAATCACCGTCGCCGACGACGCTGCGCACCATGCCGGGGTCTGCGGTCAGCCACCCGTCGATCAGCCCGGTCAGGATGAGGGCCGGGATCGCGACGACCCAGAGCACCTGCACCGCCCGGAACGCCCGGCGTCCCCGGCGCGAGGTGATCCGGCGGGACCACTCCCAGAGGAAGAAGAGCGGCACGACGTGGTGGAGGTGGGCCAGCACGACGACGTGGTGGTCCGGGAAGGTCAGCGACGCAGCAACCGCGACACCGATGACCACGCACGCCGCCACCAGACGGCGGCCGACCAGCACGTGGCGGGCGGCGGCGAGGAGGACGGCGTAGCCGAGAACGATCTCCGCGAGCACCGCCGGCCGTCCGACGACGCCGACGAGGAGGCGGCAGACCACGATGCCCGTGACCAGTGCGACCAGCAGGTCGAGGAAGGGACGGCTCAGGAGCCCCCCGAAGCGCCCGACGACGTAGCGGACCTCGAGGAGGTTGTGCAGGACCCCGAAGAGGATGAGCCCGATGACGGCCGTCACCATGGGAGCCCCGAGTGCGGCCGCCAGCGACAGGGCGACCGACCCGAGCATGACGAGCGTGATCGACAGCGAGCGCGTCACCGCGCTCGCTCCACTCGCCACCTCGCCCGCCGCCACCCGCCCATGTTTTCGTCGGCAGGTCGGGCGGGCCACCGGAGAAACCCAATCGTTAGGGTCCTGTGGCGTGACCGAGATTCGCGGGGACGGCGTGCAGGAGCCCGGCGGCCTGCGCGCGATCGCGCTGTCGGCATACGGCCCCACCCTCCTCGGGTCGACGGGCGCGGGGGCGGTGTCGCCGATCATCGCCGTGTCGGCGCGCGAGCTCGGCGCCTCGGTCGGGGTTGCCGCCCTCCTCGTCGCGATGATGGGCGTGGGTCAGCTGCACGGCGACTTGCCCTCGGGCGCGCTCGCCGCGCGCATCGGTGAGCGCCGCGCGCTGCTCGTCGCCGCCGTGATCGAGGCGGCCGGCATGCTCGTCTCGGCGCTCGCGGGCGGCCTCGTCATGCTCTTCGTCGGCGTCCTCGTCATCGGCCTCGCGGGCTCCCTCTTCGGGCTGGCCCGGCAGGCCTACCTCACCGAGGCCGTCCCGGTCGCGATGCGGGCGCGGGCGCTGTCGACCCTCGGCGGGGTGCACCGCATCGGCTACTTCGTCGGACCCTTCATCGGCTCGCTCGTCATCGCCGCCTGGGGCACGGAGTCCGCGTATGCCGTGGGCGGCGTCGCGAGCATCGCCGCCTTCGTCCTCGTCCTCCTCGCGCCCGACATCACCGGGTCGGCGCATCTACTCACCGGCGGCGGGCCCCCGCGCAGCGTGGCGTCGGTGCTCCTGCAGCACCGGCACGTCCTGCTGACGCTGGGCACCGGAGCCATGTGCGTGGCCGGCGCGCGTGCCATCCGCGAGGCCCTCGTCCCGCTGTGGGCCGAGTCGGTCGGTTTCTCCCCGGCGCAGACGTCACTCGTCTTCGGCGTGGCCGGCGCCATCGACATGGCGCTCTTCTATCCGTCGGGGTGGCTCATGGACCGCCACGGTCGGGTGGCCGCTGCCGTGCCGAGCATGCTCGTGCTCGGTCTGGGGATGGCCCTGATGCCGCTGGCGACGAGCCTCGTGGCCGTGACGGCCGCCGCCACCGTGCTCGGCATCGGCAACGGTCTCGGGGCAGGCCTCATCATGACCCTCGGGGCGGACGCGTCCCCCGCGGACGGGCGAGCCCAGTTCCTCGGCGGCTGGCGCCTCTGCGCCGACCTGGGAAGGGCCGCGGGCCCGCTGGCGTTGTCAGGGCTGAGCGCCATCATGTCCCTCGGTGCCTCCGCCGTGGTGCTCGGTGCGGGTGCCGTCGTCGGGGCCGGCTGGCTGCGCCTCTGGGTGCCACGGCACGACCCGACCCGGGTTCGCGATCGTGACCCGGCGACGAGCGGTCCGTGAGCGCTCCCCGACTCTGAGAAGGTATGACCGTGACGGACCTGATCGACACCACCGAGATGTACCTGCGCACCATCTTCGAGCTCGAGGAGGAGGGCATCGTGCCCCTGCGCGCGCGCATCGCGGAGCGTCTCGGCCACTCGGGCCCCACCGTGTCGCAGACGGTGGCCCGCATGGAGCGCGACGGGCTCGTCGCCGTCTCGGGCGACCGTCACCTCGAGCTGTCCGACCACGGACGGCTGCTCGCCACCCGTGTCATGCGCAAGCACCGGCTGGCCGAGCGCCTGCTCGTCGACGTCATCGGCCTCGAGTGGGAGTACGCCCACGACGAGGCCTGCCGGTGGGAGCACGTCATGTCCGAGAAGGTCGAGCGCAAGATCCTCGGCCTCATCGGCGAGGGCCTCGAGTCGCCCTACGGCAACCCCATCCCGGGGCTCGACGAGCTGGGCGTGCGCCAGGACGCGGACTTTCTCACCGGCCTGGTCACCTTGGCCGCGGCGGTGGGCGACGCCCCCGCGGTCGTGACGATCCGGCGCATCGGCGAGCCCGTGCAGGTCGACCCCGAGGCGCTGGCGCTGCTGACGAGCGCGGGGGTGATGCCCGGCGCCCGGGTCGCGGTCGTGCGCGACGGTGCCCGTGTCGTCGCCGTCCGGGAGGGCAGCGAGCCGTCCACGGGCGTCTCCCTGCCCTACACGGTCGCCGTCCACGTCTTCTGCCAGTCCGTCTGACCAACGGGAGTCGTCAGGGTTTGCCCGGCATTGCACGGTCGATATGTGTGGTTATGCCACATCTTGGCCGGGTGTTTGAAAATCCTTTACTTCCGCGTGGCATCGGGGTGACAAGGCCCACTGACTTGGGTACGGTGGGCGAACTTGCTCTCCCCGTCGAGCGAGTGCCCCGGGTCGAACCGCCTAGTCCTGCCATCGACCACGTGGCTCGGCACGAACCGCATGGCAGGAGCGGGGGAACCACTTTCTCCGGGCGTCGAGAGACGCCCTTGGGGTGAAGCCCTCCGTGGACCGAACCTGGTCCGAGCGAAGGCCGGGCAGTACCTCCAGCCCGAACCCGACAGCTCACCTCGCAGGCGTCGAGAGGTCAACCGTGGCTCAGAACGTTCCCGGGCGCCATCGCGCCCCCGGTCGATTCAACGCGATCGCAGAGCTCAAGACGATCGCCAAGGAGTCTGCTCAGCCCGCCGTGAAGGGCGCCGCGATCGTGGCGGCCACGGGTGGCCTCGTCGCCTCGTTCGCCGGCACGGCGAACGCCGCCGACGGCACGAGCAGCGTCACCGCGCCCGCCGCAGTGGGCCCGCAGGTCGGCACCCCGGCTGCCGGCAACGCCCTGTCCTCGATCGGCTACGCCGCGCCCGCCCTCAAGCAGGCCCAGGTCAAGCCCCTCGTGATCGAGGACATCCAGGTCAAGACCGAGCGTGCCGCCCAGCAGAAGGCCGCCGATGAGCTGGCCGCAGCCCAGGCCGCGAAGCAGGCTGCAGCCGACCAGGCCGCCGCCGCGCAGGCCGCCGCTGCTCGTCAGGCCGCCACGCAGCGCGCCTCGCGCTCCACCTCGGCCCAGCGCCCCGCGCTCAACGCCGCTCCGGCTGCGGCCCCCGCCCCGGCACCTGCCCCGAGTGCCAGCGGCATCGTCGGCATCGCGCAGTCGCTCTTCGGTGTGCCCTACGTCTACGGCGGCACCACCCCCTCCGGCTTCGACTGCTCGGGCTTCACCTCGTACGTCTACCGCCAGGCCGGCATCTCGATCCCGCGCACGGCCTCGGCCCAGCAGTCGGCGGCCACGCGGGTCAGCAGCCCCAGCCCCGGCGACCTGGTGTTCTTCGGTACGCCTGCCTACCACGTGGGCATCTACGTCAGCCCGGGCCGCCTGATCGACGCCCAGCGTTCCGGCACGACGGTCGGCAACCACTCGATCTGGACCACGCCCTCGGGCTACGGCCGCTTCTGAGCGACACCTCTCACGCCGCATACGTGATGCCCCCACCGACGTCGGTGGGGGCATCACGCATCTCCCGGCCCGGCAGGCGCCCGTGGTTGACTGAGTCGATGACCGACCAGCCTGCTGCCGAGTCCACGACCCTCATCGAGCTCGACCTCTGGGGCGACCTGACCTGCCCGTACTCCTGGATCGCCAAGCGCCGCGTCGAGGCTGCCGTCGCAGCCTTCGAGCGACCGCACGACGTCAGCGTGCGCCTGCGCTCCTTCGAGCTGCACCCCGACGTGCCGGTGGGCGGCCAGGTGCCCGTGGACGAGCACCTGTCGATGCAGCACGGTGACGCGGGCGCCGGTCGGCTCCTCAACGCCAAGGCCAGCGAGGTGGCCCAGGCTGACGACCTCGTCTTCGACTGGGACCGCGCGGTGCGCGCCAACACCTTCGACGCCCACCGGCTGTGCGCCCTCGCCGGGGAGATGGGTGGGCCGGCCCTGCGGTCGGCCGCGGTCGAGCGCTTCCACGCGGCCCACTTCACCGAGGGCCTCGCCATCGACGACCACGAGGTCCTGCAGCGCCTTGCGGCCGAGTGCGGACTCGACGAGCGTCGCGTCTCCGCGGTCCTCGCCTCCGAGACGTATGCCGAGCACGTGCGGGCCGACGAGGAGCAGGCGCGGTCCATGGGAGTCACGGCGACACCGTTCGTCGTCGCCAACGGGTATGCCGCGGTGTCGGGGGCACATCCGGTCGAGGACTACCTCGCGCTCCTGCGCGGGGTGGCCACCCAGACCGTCTGACCTTCGCCGGGCCGCCGGGGCCGCCGGACCACGGTCAGGTGTCGTCTGCGGCGCCTCCGGCCTGCGCCTCCGCCTCGAGCTCCGCCTGGACCGCGGTGGCGATCATCAGGCCGAGGGTCGTGGTGATCTTCTCGCCGGCTGACATGGCCTTGGGGCCGCCGATGATGGGCGCCACGGCAACGAGCACGCTCTGGGCGTCCTCCAGCGTCAGCTCGGTGTCGGCGGCCGCCGCGATGTTGAGCACGTACGAACTGGCGGGGGCGTCGACGGCCGCCAGCGCGGCCAGGCGTACGAGCATGAGCACCTCGGGGCTGAGGTTCGCCCGTACGACGGATGCGGCGGTCATGTCCGCGATGGTGTCGATCAGTGGCGTTTCGTCTGACATGGTGCGTTCCTCTCGGTCGTGGAAAACTTTGGTCGGGCGGACGGCGTCAGGCGAGGGCCTTCGCCTTGAGCCCGTCGAACTCCGACTGGGTGATGGTTCCCGAGTCGAGCAAGGCCTTGGCGTCGGCGATCTGCGAGGCAGGATTGTGGCTCGTCGTCCCCGCTACCTGCTGGATGTAGTCGGCCTGCGCGGCCTGCCGCTCGGCCGCGGCGGACATCTGCCGCTTCGTCATGCTCCGGCCGCGGGCGATCAGGTAGATGAGGGCGCCGAGCCAGGGCAGGAAGATCAGGACGATGGACCAGCCGGCCTTGGCCCAGCCGCTGAGCTCGGAGTCGCTGAAGAGGTCGAAGATGCACCGGAACCACACCATGATCGCGGCGATCCAGATGAAGAACCAGAAACTCCAGAGGAGGACCTCCCCGAAGCTGTTGGTCATGGAGTCCATTCGTTGCTCCCTAGGTTCGTGTCCGTCGGGCGCCGGTCTGCCTGGTGAGCGCAGCTGCGACGCCAAAAGGACGTGATGTGTGGCCTGCAAGTCAGGCCCACAACCCCAGACTCGGCCGCCGCAAGGGGGGACGCATCGCCCGTCTCGGGTGAGATGTGCGCCGTCGCCTGGGGGCCCTGGGGAACCGTCTGGAGCCGCTTGGGCACGAGAACGGGCTGGAAGGCCCCGTCGATGTCTGCGGCCGGGGACGCGGGGTGCGGTGGATCTGCGTGACGATGGCGTCGGCTCGAGGTACCCGTCCTCGGTGGGAGCACGGATGCTCGCGACACCTGTTGCGCCAGCCCGGCATCCCAGGACCCGGCCGGGGGAAGCAGAGCGGGGATCGCTTGCCGTGGCCGGCGGATCAGCCTCTGCGGATGATGCCGCGCACGCTCGTCGCGGTCCGAGACCCCACGACGTCCTGCTGACGGCCCGCGGTCCGCCTCGTCACTTGAAGTAGGCGAAACCACCTGCTGCTTCGACACGATTCGAGCTGTCGAAGCCGACCGCAACACGTGTCGGATCGGGCCAGCCGACCTTCGCGAACTCCGCCCGCACCGCGTCACGCATCTCGTCGAGCCACTCGCGCAAGCTCGAGGCGAGCCGGGCCTGGATGCCCGCCAATTGTCCGGGGACGGGGAAGTACCACTCGGGCAGAACGTCGTCCGGCGCCCCTGCGAGGAGGACCCAGACGACGAGGTTCTCAGTCCCGATCTCGACGGCGCCGTACCAGAACACCGACTCGACGTGCACCCCGTCCCGGGCCTCTTGCTCGAGGATTGCTCGGGCCGCCCCCACTGCGTCCTCCGCTGCTTGCTGGGCGTCCACGGGAGGGACTGTAGCCCCGAGCCAGCAGCGGCACGACGAATCAATCAAGCGTGCGCGCGAGCGTGAGCGAGAAATGAGTTGGTGCCCCCGGCAAGATTCGAACTTGCGACACCCGCTTTAGGAGAGCGGTGCTCTATCCCCTGAGCTACGAGGGCGGGGCATGGCTGAAACCCTCACTGGAAACCTCGCTGCAAGGGTCGCTGTAACCCTCGCTGTAACGAGGCCCGTCGGGCCGGCCAACGGGGACAGGCTACTGGACCTCTCCGGCGCTTTGGTGCAGGGCAGCCCACGGCGCCACGAGACGCACCATCAGCGGCGTGAGCTGTAGACGCAAGTGGGTGTGTCGGGAGACGTCGTGAAGCCCTCGTCATGGCCGGGATGGTCTGCCGTCGCTGATGGTGATGAGGGGGGCAAGCCCCGCCCGCGCTGCGAAGGCGCGGGCCGATCGTGTGATCACGCAGCCGCGCTTGGTGCGAGCCGCCGGGCGTCAACCCCCTACTACTTGGCGCAGTCTTGACGCTGCCCGGCGGAGTTGCGCATGGCTGCCACCGGCGCCACGACGCGCACCATCTGCGGCAAGTCGGACGAGCGGAGCCGTCTTCAGCGCGGCATGAGCAGCAGACGCCCGGGGGTGTCGGGAGAGCCCACGGGCGGACCGCAAACCCTGAATCGAGCGCCCGTCCAGACCTCCGCAGACGCGCGCAGGCCCTCCCTTCGCTTGAGGAGTGATTCTGGTTGCTGTCGCGCTGGTGTGGGTGACCGGACACCGGGCGATGCCCCGCCTCCGCCGCGCCGGCTTGGTATTCGCGGTGTCCAGCCCGGCGTGAACCGTGCTGGCAGCGCCGTCGTCACCCAAAGTGAGAACATCGCGATTGGAGGTCGGATCATGCACCACGCGGGCAGGAACCACCTCGTCACCGTCGCCGCGGCGGCAGCATTCGCTCTTGCGGGCTGTACCTCCACCGGCGGCGGCCTGATCGGCGGCGCCAGCCCGACAGCGGCTCCGACCGGCTCCGCGGCGGCGAAGGGCACGCCGGTCAGCGTCGTGGAGAAGGAGTTCTCGATAAGCCTGACCCCAGCTACGCTGACCGCCGGCACCCACAGTTTCACCGTCCACAACGAGGGTTCATTCGCGCACAACCTCAACATCCAAGGGCCCGGGGTGAGCCAACAGACCACGGCGACGGTGTCACCGGGACAGGCGGCTGTGCTGACCGTGACGCTCCAGAGGGGCTCGTACGAGCTGTGGTGCTCTGTCGACAGCCACAAGGATCGCGGCATGGACCTCACGCTGTCGGTCGGGTGACGGCGCGCCGCCTCGGTCGGGTTTCGCACTAAGACGCAAGAGGCCTGATCGCCCCGCTGGGGTTGTAGGAAGGGTCGACCTGATCGATTCCGGCAAGACGCCGGTAGGTGTGATCCACCACCAAGAGGGCCCATGGATTGGGGCCGGCGAAGTGGCGCCCTCAGTGGCCGAGCGAGCTCCGTGCGGGAACTGGTGCGGCAGGCCCGCGCCAACGATGTCGTCTTGACTGGCCCGGACTTGCGGCTCAAGGTGCTGCCAGGACCGTGATCGAGACGGCGGCCGGCATTCTCTTGCAGCGTGGTTCGCGCGCAGGATCCGGTGCATGGCGGACATCGAGCACAGGCAGGTGCCCCCGTCCAGCAGCGTCGCCCAAGTCTGCGCGACGGACTTGTCGACGAACCGGTCACCGGTCAGCACCGCAAGCACGTGCGCCCGATCGGCCCAGCAACCGCCACGCCTTCGCTATGGAGGCGAGAAGGCGGCATACGGCGTGCGGTGAATCTCCCGGTGGGGAATGGTGCCGCGGTGTCGTCGACAGGCCATCCATGGGCTGTCGACGAGCGGCTATTCGACTGACGGTGCCCTGACATCGGCGGCACCGTCGGGGGAAGGTCCTCCTCTCGGGGATTGCGGATGTTCGCCAGCACGGGAGGTAGACGCTGGCGCGGCCGGATCGGGTGCCCCCGGTGCCGGCAAGGGAGGCCCAGCCGCGTCGGCCGTGGGCGCCAGCGCCTTGACTCGCCCGGAGAGTACAGCCGTTGCCACGATCGTCATCAGCGCCCCGAGGAGCATCGCGGGCCCTTCGCCCGAGCTGAGCAGGCCGAGCGTGCTACCAAGCGTCGCCGCCGCGACAGGTACGCCGAGCTGGGCTGCGGTGATGAGGGCGGCCGGCCATGGCTGACCGGTGACCACCATGACACCGTGCACGAGCAGCGCTGCGGTGCCGAGGCTCAGCCCCAGCACGATGGCACTCGGGTGGCTCCCCAGCTCGCGCAAGTCCAAGGAGGCGCCGAGCCACACGAAGAAGATCGGCGCGAAGAACCCCTCCGTCACGGCGAAGAGCTGTTTGGCCACGCGACGTGGCTCGCCGACCGCGGCGACAGCGATGCCGGCGGCGAAGCCCGCCAGCATGACCGACACGTGGGTGGCCGTGGCCACCGCCGCGAGCCCGAAGAGGATCGCGAGGGAGGCCCGGAGCTCGACGGCCAGGCTCCGCTCGTGCGACACCTCACGCACCCGCCGCTCCCGACCCGACCCGACGAACCACCGCAGGAAGAGCCAGAGCAGCCCGGCGCTGGCGATGACCGCGAGCGCACCGAGCACGGCGCGCCCGGCGTGCACCGGGTCAATGGCGAGCGGGAGCGCCACGATGCAGGCTGCGTCTGCGACCGCCAGCTGCGGTAGCAGTTGCACCATCGTCGGGCCGGTCATCGGGGTGCCGTCGAGCACCGGGAGCACGAGGCTCGCTGAGGACGAAGCGAGCAGCACGGCATACAGGGCCGCATGGGCCGTGCCGAAGACGTGGGCGAGGGCCCACCCGGCCGGTACCGCGAGCACGCCGACGGCGACGGCTCTCGTCAGGCCCCACGGCAGTCCGGCGCGCAGGGCGGGGTCGCGCACCGGCACGTGCGTGCCCGCGACGAACATGACGAGGGCAAAGCCCACCTCGCCGAGGAAGCTCAGCGTCGGGTCGCTCGGGTGGAGCACTCGCAAGCCGGTCTGCCCGAGCACGATGCCCACCACGAGCTCGCCGATGACCACGGGGAGGTGCAGCCACCGTGAGAGGGACAGGATCGGGCCGAGGATCGCGACGAGACTGATCAGGGCCAGTGCGGCGAATCCCATGGCGGCTCAGCGCAATCCGGAGACGTCGATGATGCGGACAGGGATGTCGGTGTTCTCGTCGGTGAGGTAGCTGGCGCACACCCGGTGGTAGCCGTCAGCGATCTGCGCCGGGCGTCCGGTGCGGAGGTCGCCGCGCACGAGCAGTACCGGCGAGAGCGGGTGTCCGGCGCGCACCTTGGCCAGGTCGGAGGCGACGTGTGGGTTGCTCTCGGGCAGCACGTCGAGCCGAGCGGCGCGCAGGATGTCTTTCGCCTTGAACTCCGCGGATGCGGCCGAGCGGAAGGCGGCCTCGGCTGCCTCGACGACCGTTGCTTCGGCAACGAGCGAGAGGTAGGAGCTCGCCGCCGGGTAGTCGTGCTCTTCGGGCTCCCCGAGCCAAGCGACCGCTGGGGTTTCGTCGTGGGACCGCTTGGACATGGTCATCCTCCTCGGCGGGATCGCGTGGCGGCACTGTACGCCGGGTGGCCTCGTGGCGGCTGCGAACCGGTAATGGCGACCGCGTGCGGGAGCAGTGAGCCATTGACGCGATGTTCGGATTCGGCGGACGAAAGGCTTTTCTGCGGATATCGTCCGCCAAGCCCCATGTCCTTATTGCGGTTTTTGTGCAATGCGGCGGTCCCCTTCCTTGAGGCATCGTCACCAAGGAGTGTGGTCCGATTCCGCCCCAAGCGCCTGAGAGGCACCGCCTTGACCAACCTTTCCGCTCGCATCATGCGAGCGCGCACGAACCGCCTCATCGGGGGGCCTCTCGCCGTGGCGGCCGCCGCCGCGTTGGCGGTCGGCGCACCAGCCACGGCGGCTCAGGCCGCGACGAGCTGCAACGTCGGCCTGGCAGGCACGACCATCCGCACCGCGCCTGGCTACGGCAAGACGGTCGCCCTGACCTTCGACGACAGCTCGGCCGCGGACATGACCTCGGTCCTGGCGATCCTGCGCAAGAACAACGTGCGGGCGACGTTCTTCGACATCGGGTCCGAGGACGCCAAGATGCCCAACGTTCTGAGGGCCGCGGTGCGTGACGGCCACCTCGTCGAACCGCACTCGTGGCACCATGACTACCCGTCAGCGGCGAACGGCAACTGGTCCATCCCATATCTGACCCGAGAGGTCGTCGCCACGGCTGCCCAGCAGCGGGCCGTGACCGGGCGCCAACCCTGCTTCTTCCGTCCCCCCGGCGGCCACATGGTCAACGTGCCGGCCGTGATGCGGGCCCAAGGCATGCAGGCCGTCCTCTGGTCGGTGGACTCGCGTGACTGGACCGAGCAGCGCACGTTGACTGCGGCAGCCACGGCCGGCATCGTCCAGCGGGCGACCGACCTGCGCTACGCGGACCGGAACCATCCGATCGTGCTCTTGCATGACGGCAAGATGTCCCCCGAGCCTGGCGGCCACACGTTCCTGGACCGCCCGAACACCAGTGCGGCACTCCCGAAGATCATCGAGTGGTACCGAGCGCGGGGATACCGTTTCGTCGCCATGGACGGCACGTCCGGACTGAACCCTGTCCCGGTCGCCTACAACCCCGCGCCCTCCGGGGTCGGCTTCACCAGTGACGCTCGCCCGGACATGCTCGCCGTCACCAGGACCGGCGACCTGAACCTGTATGCGGGCAACGGCGCCGGTTACGTCACCGGCCCGACGAAGATCGGCGCGGGCTGGTCCATCTTCAACGGCGTCTATGCGACCGACTGGTCAGGTGACAAGAACCGCGACGTCCTGGCGCGCACGAGCACCGGGGACCTGCGCATGTATCGCGGCACCGGCTACGGCACCGTCGACGGGGCATGGGTCAAGATCGGCTCCGGCTGGAACATGTACGACACCGTCCTGACCCCGGGCGACGTCACCGGCGACGGCAAGGCGGACCTGCTCGGGCGAACCCCGTCGGGTCTGCTCAACCTTTACCGCGGCAACGGAGCCGGCGGCTTTGACGGGCCGGGCGTCAACGTCGGGACCGGCTGGGCGACCTACGACCGGCTCGTCCCCGGTGACTTCAACGGCGACGGCACGTCGGACCTGTTCGGTCGCACCCGAGACGGGAACCTGTGGTTCCTGCCCGGCACCGGCAACGGCCACTTCGGCGCCCGGGTCAAGGTCGGTCCCGGGTGGAACATGTTCTCCCACATCTTCTCTGCCGGCGACCTCGACGGCGACGGCAGGGCCGACGTCTCGGCGATCACGCCGGGCGGCACCATGTTCTTCTACGCGGGCGTCGGCGACGGCACTCTCCAGGACTGGTCCTCACACCAGCCGACTGGGTGGACGTTCCCGGTCGTCATCGGGGTGAACTGAACTGACCCTCAGGGCCGCTGTACGTGCAGGCCGCGATGCCGCAATCTCCGGAGGGGCGCGTCTCACGACTGCTGGTCGACCTCGACCAGCCCGCGGCCGAACGCGTCGATGCGGCCCCACCGGCCGGGTATGTCCAGCAGCTCGATCCGGCCGAACGGGACCGGCACGGCCGGGTCGACGATGAGGTGGTCGTCGATGGTCTCCAGCCCCAGCATGGTGCGCAGGAACAGGAGCGGTGCGCCGGTCGACCAGGCCTGCGGGCTGCAGGCGGTCGGGTACTGGACCGGATACCTCGTCAGCGAGCGCTCGTAGCCGCCGAACGCCTCGGGCAGTCGGCCCTCGAAGAAGTCCGCGGCGTCGAGCACCCCTGCAGCGACGCGGGCGGCCTCTGTCCTGAAGCCGTAGCGACGCAACCCCCACGCGATGAAGGAGTTGTCGAAGGGCCAGACCGAGCCGACGTGATAGCCGATGGGGTTGTAGCGCGCCTCGCCCTCGGCCAGCGTGCGGATTCCCCACCCGGAGAACAGCCGCGGTCCGAGCAGGTGCCGAGCGATGGCGGGCGCCTTTGCGGTGTCGACGATTCCGCTCCACAGCAGGTGGCCGATGTTGCTGGAGAGGGCGTCGACGCGTGACCCGTCCGGACCAAGCGCGAGGGCGTAGTACTCACCGTCCTCCACCCAGAAGTCGCGGTCGAAACGGGCTTTGAGGTCCGCGGCCTGCCGCTCGAGTTCTTCGGCGAAGTCGGCGTCGTCCCAGAACAGGCGCGCGAGACGTGCGGCCCGCACCTTGGCGTCATAGGCGTAGCCCTGCAGCTCGCAGGTGGCGCGCGGGAACCCGGGCAACCGGCCGTCACGGTAGGAGATCGAGTCCCACGAGTCCTTCCAGCACTGGTTCTCGAGACCGGTCTCCTCATTGCGCCGCTGGTACGAGATGTAGCCGTTGCCCTGGAGATCTGCGTAGGTGTCGATCCAGTGGAGCGCGGCCCGCGCCTCCGGCTCGAACTCGCGGACGAGGTCGCTGTCGCCGCTCCACCGCTCGTACTCGTCGAGCAGGACGAGCCACAGGGGTGTCGAGTCCGCGGAACCGTAGTACGGCGAGTGGGGGCGTTCCTGGAATGCCGTCAGCTCCCCGTAGCGCATCTCGTGCAGGATCCGGCCCGGGTCCTCGTCGCGGAAGTCGTCGACGCGGCTGCCCTGCCAGTCGCCGAGCACGCGCAGGGTCGTCGCCGCGAGCTCCGGCGTGAACGGCAGGGCCTGCAGGCTCGTCAGGATGCTGTCGCGACCGAACATCGTCATGAACCACGGCAGGCCCGCCGCCGGAAGGCTTCGGGCGCCGGCGATGACGGGCGAGAAGCGCAACGCCGCGAGGTCGACGAGGCTGCGCCGGTAGGTCGCGGCGAGATGCTCCGAGTCCGTCACCAGCCGGGGCGCGGCCGACAGCCACGCGTCCAGCTCATCCAGCCGGTTGCGGCGCGTGCTGGAGCCGGTCCCGGGCTCGATGAGGACCGCCTGGGCGCCGGGTCGCACGGTGGCCGTTCGGACGTAGAGCTCGGTGGTCCAGGACGCGTGCGGCTCGATCCGCACGTCGAACTCCAGGCCGGCGTCGTCGACCTTCGCCGGGGCCTCGGAGGACGAGACCATGGTTGCCCGAAGGAACGTGTCCCGTTCGTACGAGATGACCAGCGTCCCGTCCTCCACCCGCGTCCCGTACGTCCCTTGCTTGCCGAGGGCGTCCTTCACCTCGAAGAGGTCGGCGAAGTCGCAGCCCACATCGATCCGGACCGCGAGGTCGACCGCCTTCTCCTGGTGGTTCAGCAGGGTGATGCTCTCCGTGAACCCGTCGCCGACCGCGCGCTGCCGGATGACGGTGAGGTTCGCGTTGACATAGACGGTGCCGGTGCCCGGGACGAGGAAGAACCGCGTCTCGAAGAAGTTCAGGTCGTCGGTGGACAGCGCCGTCAACCGTTGGGCGTCCACGGTGAGCACCCAGCGCGAGAGGAACCTGGTGTCCCACGCGAAGAGCCCTGCCGGGTCGGTGGCAGACGCCTCGATGTCGCCGCGGCGGTCGCTCACCACGAAGGTGTTGCCGTCGAGGATCCGCACGAGTTCGTCGGTCATGTCGGACGATCCCTTCCTGAGGAGGGGGCGGAGGAGGGGCTGGGGGAGAGGCGCGGGCCGGACGCGTCGACCGGCATGCAGGAGAACAGCCGTTGCGTCAGCACCAGCAGCTCGGGGTCGCCCTCGACCGTCAGCGCGCCACGCAGCAGGGACGCCATCGTGCTCGTCCGGCCGCTGACGAGGTCGTCTAGCTCGGCGCGGCTGCAGGTGCAGGTGGCATCCGCCGGAGCATCGTCGGCCGACACCCGCAGGTCACCGTGGTCGATGGTCACCAACCGGTCGACGGGATCCTGGCCGTCCGCGGCGACGAACCGCACGCGCGCGCTCACTCGCCGCAGCAGCGGTTCGTGGCCTCGGCGGGCCAGCTCGTCGAAGAAGTCCGCACTGGATGACATGGTGATCGCCTCCTCATTCAGGCTAGCCACGGGGGTGGACGCCTGTCGGCGAATCGGCGACGCCCACGTTTCCCGGTGGGACGCGATCGCAGGCTTGCGGTTCGTGGCCGCGGGTCTCGTGATGACCCCGGCCATGGGCGTATGCCGCCTGCTGGCCGCCGATTCCTCCGCGCGGTGGTCTGTCGGTGGCAGGAGTACCCGGAATCGTTCGTTAGCCTGCTGGAATGACCGACGCCCTCAGGACCGACCCTGCCCTCCCGGCGGAGTCGCCCTCGGGCGACCCGCGCGCCGACCGCGTCGGGGCCGCCGTCAGGACGTGGCAGCGCACCCTCGTCGACCTCGGTGGTCGCAACACGCTGCTCTGGTACCGCGACCTGCCCTCCGGCACGCTCGACCTGACGACCGCCCACCCCGGCGGCGTCTCGATGCTGCTCGCCGGACGCAGGACCCGCCTGTCCGACCTCGTCCGCGAGCCCGCCGCCTTCGAGGAGGCGCGCCGTCGGGTCCGCTCGATCCGCTCCAAGGCCCTCGAGCTGCGCGAGGAGCGTGGCATCGCCGCCGGCTTCATCGCGATCGGCATGGCGACGTGGTCGGTGCCCCGCGCGGCACGCCCGCCGGCCTCGCCGGTCCTGCTGCGCTCGTGCGTGCTGCGCCCGACCGGCGCGGCGCAGGAGGACTTCGAGATCGACCTCGGGCCCGAGGCCGAGTTCAACCCGGTGCTCCGCGAGTACCTCCGGTCGGAGCAGGGCATCGACATCGACGCCGACGCCCTCGCCGACCTCGCCAGCGCAGGCAACGGCTTCGACCCCTACCCGGTGTATGCCGCCCTGGGCCACGCGTGTGAGCGGGTGCCCGAGTTCGAGATCACGCCCCGGCTCGTCCTCGGCACGTTCTCATACGCCAAGCTGCCGATGGTCGCCGACCTCGCCCTGCAGGGCAACACCCTCGCCGACCACGACGTCGTCGCGGCGCTCGCCGGTGACGAGTCGGCGCTCGCCGCGGTGCGGCTCCGGGTGCCGGACAGCGAGCCCGACCCGGACCCCGAGCACGAGCACCTCGTCCTCGACGCGGACGCCTCGCAGCACGCCGCGATCGATGCCGTGCGCGCCGGCGCCCACCTCGTCATCAAGGGGCCTCCCGGCACCGGCAAGTCGCAGACGATCGTCAACCTCATCGCCGCACTCGCGGCTGAGGGCAAGTCCACGCTCTTCGTCGCCGAGAAGCGGGCCGCCATCGACGCCGTCCTGAGCCGCCTCGACCGGCTCGGCCTCGGCGACCTGGTGCTCGACGCATACGACGGCACGACGAACAAACGCGCGACGGCGCAGCAGTTCGCCCGGAGCCTCGACGCCGCCGTCGAGAACGACAGCACCGAGACCGACCGCACCACCTCGACGCTGCGCGACCGTCGGGCTCGCCTGCAGAAGCACGTGGACGCCCTCCACGCGGTGCGCGCCCCGTGGGGCGTGTCCGCGCACGACGCCCAGGAGGCCCTCGTCGAGCTGGGCACGCGCACGCCTCCGCCGACCTGTCACGTCCGCCTCGGCAGCCGAGACCTCGACGGTATGAGTCGCACCCGCGCCGTCGAGCTCGGTCGGCGCCTGCGCGACGCGGCCGGGCTGGGCGCGTGGACCAGGGATGGTGACGACCCGTGGTTCGGTGCCCGCATCCTCAGCGGCGACGACGCGTCCCGCGCCCTCGACATCACGACCAGGCACAGCACGAGCGGCCTCGATGACGCCGCCCGCCAGCTCAACCGCATCCTCTCGGAATCCCATGTGCCGGAAGCGAACTCGCTCGAGGACTGGAAGTCGGCGTTCGCGACGATGTCGAGCGTCCGCGAGACGCTCGAGGTGTTCCGGCCCGAGGTCTTCGACATCCCCCTCAAGGAGCACATCGCCGCGACCGCCACGCGGGACTGGCGCGACGCGCGCGACGTCCAGATGGGCTGGCTCGACCGCTGGAAGATCCGTCGGCAGACCAAGCGCCTGCTCCGGCCGGGTCGACCGCCGGCCAACCTCCACGAGGAGCTCGTCTCGGCGAGCGAGCAGCGCGAGCACTGGTTCGAGCTCGTCGGCGGCGGTGGACGGCCCGAGATCTCACCGCGACTCGACGAGGGGCTGGCGCTGCTCGCGGGGCTCACGGCCGACCTCGAGTGGCTCGACCAGCGGCTGCAGGTCGGACCCGACGGCCAGACGCTGACGTCCCTGCCGCTGCGCGACCTCCGCGAACGGCTCACGGCCCTGGCGAGTCGTCCCGACCGCATCGCGGTGCTGCCCCAGGTCACGACGGCACTCGACGAGCTGCGCGCCGCGGGGCTCGGTCCGGTCGTCGACGACCTCGCCGCCCGGGGGATCCCCACCGACCAGGTCACGGCAGAGGTCGAGCACGTCTGGTGGGCCTCGCTCGCGGCGGAGGTCACCGTGCGCGACCCCGCCTACGGCGCCCACGACGGCGCGGGGCTGCGCCGCGACGTCGCCGAGTTCGCCGAGGCCGACCGCGCCCACCTGGCGGCCACGGTGGCCCGGGTGCGGGCGGCGGTCGCGCGTAACGTCCGCGAGGTTCTCGCCGACCACCCCGCGCACGAGGCGTTGGTGCGCGCCGAGGCCGGCAAGGCGCGCCGTCACCGGCCGCTGCGCGACCTCATGCCGCAGGCAGGGACGACGCTCACCGCGATCAAGCCGTGCTGGGCGATGAGCCCGCTCGTCGTCGCCTCGACGCTGCCTCCGGGCCGGTGGTTCGACGTCGTGATCTTCGACGAGGCGTCCCAGGTGCAGCCGGCCCAGGCCATCTCCGCCATCTCCCGCGCCCGTCAGGTGGTGGTCGCCGGGGACGAGCGGCAGCTCCCGCCGACGAACTTCTTCACCGTCGTGTCCGACGACGAGCCGGACCCCGGTGCCCCGACCGATGAGACGCTGACCGAGGGCTTCGAGTCGGTGCTCGACGTGCTGGCCGCCGCGCTGCCGACCCGCAACCTCACCTGGCACTACCGCAGCCGCGACGAACGCCTCATCGCCTTCGCCAACGAAGCGATGTACGACGGACGTCTCATGACCTTCCCCGGCACGTCCCTGAGCTCGGCGGTCACCTTCGAGCCGGTCGACGGGCAGGCCGTCGTGCAGCCCGGCGTCGACACCATCGAGACGACCGACGGGGAGGTGGCTCGCGTCGTCGAGCTCGTCCTCGAGCACGCGCGCACCCGGCCCAGCGAGTCGCTCGGTGTCATCGCCCTGGGCATCAAGCACGCCGATCGTCTCGAGGAGGCGATCACCGAGGCGCTGCGCACGTCGCCCGATGTCGCCACCTTCTTCGACGAGTCGCGCGAGGAGCGCTTCTTCGTCAAGAACCTCGAACGCGTCCAGGGCGACGAGCGCGACGCCATCATCCTGTCGATCGGCTACGGCAAGACGCCCCACGGCCGAGTGCTGCACCGCTTCGGACCTCTCAACATCGAGGGCGGCGAGCGTCGCCTCAACGTCGCGATCACCCGGGCTCGCTGCCGGATGACCGTCGTGTCGGCGCTGCGCGCCGTCGACCTCGACCCGAGCCGCCTCAAGGCGCGCGGCGCCCTGATGCTGCGTGACTTCCTCGCGTATGCCGAGGGTGGCGGGAGCGCCGGCGACGAGGACACGCTCTTCGCGACGGCCACCGTCACGAGCGACCCGCTGCGCCACGACCTCGCGGAGCGCCTGCGCCGCCACGGGCTCACCGTCCACGAGGACTACGGCACCGCGAGCCACCGCATCGACATCGCGGTCGAGGACCCCTACCACCGCGGTCGCGCCCTCATCGCCGTCGAGACCGACGGCGAGCGGTATGCCGCCCTGCGCAGCACGCGCGATCGCGACCGACTGCGGCCCGAGCAGCTGGCCCGGCTCGGCTGGGTGCACGAGCGGGTGTGGAGCACCGACGTGTTCCGGGACCCGGCGCGGGAGATCGCCCGGATCGTGACGCTGGCCCGCTCGTCCCCGCCAGCCGTCCCCGAGTCGCCTGAGATACCCGAGCAGGATGCTGGGCCCGACGCAGCTGACCCGTCTCGTTCGACAGGTGGGGAGCCGTCGCCTGACGACGCGGCATCCACGGACGGCGACGCGGGGGCGCAGACTGGTGCGCCCTCGTCGGCCGACGGCGGGGGAGCGGGCAAGGCCCCTGCAGCGCCGGCACCGAAGCGCAAGCGGCGCCGGGTCTTCCGCAAGGGGACCGGTTCCGCCGACACCACGCCCGAGACCGATGCGATCGAGCCGGGGGCCGCGCTCGGGCGCAGCAGCGACGAGCTCGACCTCGGGTGGGGCGAGCGACCCGCCGGGTCGGGTCTCGGTGACCGGTGGCTCGAGGAGCAGCGACCGCCCCACTACGAGTGATCTCGGGGTGAGCCTCAGCGCCGGCTCGGGGGTGGAATGCTGCCACCCCGTGCCGCGTTGAGGCCGTCATGAACACGACGACGCCCTTCTCGCTGCGCCTCTCGTGGGCCCAGGGTCTCTTCGAGCGAGGTGACCACCTGGCCGCCGCGAGCGCCCTGGCCGAGCTCGTCGACGAGGTCGAGTCGTCGCCTGCGGAGGGGGCCGACACCGACGCGGTGCTGCACTCGGTCACCGACCTGCGCCTCCTGCTGGCCCGCGCGTACTTCCAGTCCGCCCAGCTCGGTCGCGCCGAGGCGACGCTCGTCCAGGTCATCGAGCAGGCGCCGACCGACTCCTACGCCCACCTGCTGCTCGGCCGCACGCTCCAGCGCGCCGGCCGACATGCCGAGGCCGCTCGTCCGCTCGCCCTGGCTGAGGCCTTGGGCGGCTACGAGCGCCCCGAGGCGTACGGCGCCACTCGCGCTGAGTGAACGACAGTGCCCCACTCGACGTGACCGTCGAGTGGGGCACTGTCGTTCGCGTGTGGTCAGCGGGCGCGGAGGCTGTCGCGGATCTCGGTGAGCAGGATGACCTCCTCCGAGGGGGCCTTGGGCTCCGGCTCGACGCCTCGCTTGCGTCGCTCGGCCAGCGCGTTCATCGGCACGACGACCATGAAGTAGACCGCCGCGGCGACGATGACGAAGCTGATGAGCGCCGTGACGAACGCGCCGAGCTTGATGTCTCCGGGCTTCCAGTTGGAGAAGTCCGGAGTGCCGCCGAGCTTGCCGATGACATCCATGATGACGGCGACGAACGAGGTGACGACCTGGCCGAATGCGGTACCGATGACGACGGCGACCGCGAGGTCGACGACGTTCCCCCGCATCAGGAAGTCCTTGAAACCCTTGATCATGAGCGGTCCTTTCTCTGCCCTGTACGGGCTCGTCCCGTGCCTCGGGTCCTGGCCGGAGTGTCGACCCGGCCCCGTGGGTCCTGCCTGTCCCAGCTGAGCGTGCGACCTGCCTGCGACGCCGTGACCAGAGTGACTCGTGTGACGACCACTCCGGCGTTCCGAGCCTACTGCCCGGACGCAGACCCGTGCCGGATCGCGACGACCAGGCTCTGACCGGCTTGGAGTGCGCTGAGCCCGCGCGCGACCTCGGTGGCCTGGCCGGGATCGAGCGCGAGGGTCACGCGCGCCGGCGCGCCGGCACCGAGGCCGGTGGACTCCTCGGCATCACGGACGGCCAGGACGACGACGTCGGTCGCAGCCCGTGACCCCGAGCCGGTCGCGTAGAGGTCGACGTGGTCGCCCGGTCGCACCCCGACGGACCCGGGGTCGAGGACCGGGACGCTGATGGCGACCCGGTCGGCGGGCTGGCCCGCCAGCAGGTCGGCACCGAGCAGGCGTTCGGGCGTCACGACGTCGTGCACCGTGAGCGGGGCAGCGACGACGCGACCGACTGCCATTTCAGGCCTCGACAGGGCGGACCGTGGCCTCTGCCCGTCGGGCCTCGTCGCCACCGACACGTCGTCGGGACTGAGCCTCTGGCCGGCCGCGACGTCACGGACCATCACGACCGTCGGCAGCCCCGAGCCTCCGGCCGGCGTCGGGCGGAGCGCGCCGACCGTGAGGAGGACCGCAAGCGCTGCGAGCCCGGCCGCGGCCCAGCGGCGCCAGCGGGTGCGTCGGGCCCGGCGCCGGCGCGGACCGTCGGGCCACGTCGCCGAGCCCCCAGCGCGACGCCAGCGCCCAGCCCCGCGAGCCCCGACCATCAGGGGAGCGGGAAGGGCAGCTCGAGACCGTCGAGGCTGCGTCGGCACGGGCAGGTCGCCGTCGCGTCCGGCTCGTAGGCGGGCATCTGCCCGATGGCGTCGCGCAGGATGCCGGTGAGGTGCTCGACGTTGGTGGCGAAGACACGCAGCACCTCGTCGTGGGTGACCGCCTCGCCACCCTCGACGCCGGCGTCGTGGTCGGTCACCATGGCGATCGTCGTGAAGCACATGGCGAGCTCACGGGCCAGAGCCGCCTCGGGCATCGTCGTCATGCCGACGATGCCGAACCCCGCTTGCTGGTGCATGAGCGACTCTGCGCGAGAGGAGAACCGGGGCCCGTTGATGACGACCAGCGTGCCGTCCGGGACGACCGGGAGCTCGGAGAGTCGCGCGGCATCGATCGCGACCTGGCGTCCATCGGGGCAGTACGGGTCGGCGAACCCCACGTGGACCACCGGGCCCTCGGCCTCGTAGATCGTGTGGGCCCGCCCCCAGGTGCGGTCGACGACCTGGTCGGGGACGACGATCGTGCCGGGCCCGTGCTCGGGCTTGAGCGACCCGACCGCGCACGGGGAGAGGATCTGGCGGACCCCGACGGCCCGCAGCGCCCAGAGGTTCGCGCGGTAGTTGACCCGGTGCGGCGCGAAGCGGTGGCCCTTGCCGTGGCGGGCGACGAAGGCGACGCCGCGCCCCTCGACCTCACCGATGACGAGGGGGTCGCTCGGGCGCCCGAAGGGCGTGTCGACCTCGACCGTCTCGTAGTCGTCGAGGAACTCGTAGAGGCCGGAGCCCCCGATGACGCCGATCTCGGCGCGCGGGCCAGGGGCGGCCACTGCCGGGACCGCGGGGTCGGACAGGGTCGTCTGCTCGGTCGTCATGGCAGGAGCCTAGGCGGGGCAGCCAGCCCGCCGGACGGCATACGTCCTCGGGTGGGGACAACGTCCCCCGAGCTCAGGAGGCTGTGGACGACGAGCTGGACGACGAGCCCGACGTCGTCGATGACGGGGTCGAGGAGCTCGACGTCGTCGACGAGGTGGACGTGCTCGAGGTCGTGTCGGACGAGGTCGTGGACGACCCGCCGTCCTTCTTGCCGTCGCCCGAGCCGCCGGCGGCGGGCGCCGAGGCGGTCTTGGCAGTCGAGCGCGAGTCGGTCTTGTAGAAGCCCGAGCCCTTGAAGGCGATGCCGACAGGGTGGATCACCTTGCGCAGCCGCGGCTCGCCGCACTCCGGACACACCGTCAGGGAGTCGTCGGTGAACGACTGGCGGATGTCGAAGGCGTGACCGCACTCTTGGCACGCGTAGGAGTAGGTGGGCACAGGTGAACCTCGGACGTCGAAGGGGGGAACAGGCCGAGGGTCAGTCTACGGCCAGCCGGCGAGGCGCCCGCCGCGGCTGATCTCGCGGATGCGCCGCTCGGTGCGCTGCTTGACCTTCGAGGTCGTGACGACGAGCAGTCGGTCGCCGTGGCGGATCGTGGTGTGGCGGTCCGGCACGAACCCCTCGCCGCCCCGCACGACCAAGGTCACGTTCGCGCCCTTGGGCAGGCGCAGCTCGAAGACGGCGACGCCGTGCAACCGCGACTCGGCCCCCACGGTGACCTGGATGACGTCGGCGCCGATCTCCATGAGCGAGGTCGACTCGAGGTCGACGTCGACGGAGTGCACCTGCTCGGTGAGCCCGAGACGCCGCGCCACCCACGGCAGGGACGGCGCCTGCACGATGGTGAAGACGACGACGAGCATGAAGACGAGGTCGAAGATCCACTCGGTGTCGGGCGTGCCGACGACGAGCGGCACGGTCGCGAGCACGACCGGCACGGCTCCTCGCAGCCCGGCCCACGAGAGGAAGAGCTGGTCGCGCCACGGCACCTTGAACCACGACACCGAGGCCACGACCGACAACGGCCGGGCGACGAGGAGCAGGACGAGGCCGATGACGACGGCGGGGACGAGCTGTTCGCCCAGGCGCGTCGGGTCGGCGAGCAGCCCGAGCAGGACGAACAGCCCGATCTGGGCGATCCAGCCGAGCGCGTTGGCGAAGCTCTGGAACGCCACCCGGTTGGGCAGCCCCATGTTGCCGAGGACGAGCGCCGCGAGGTACGTCGCGAGGAATCCGGAGACGTGCAGGGCCGCGCCCACGGCATACGCCAGCACGGTGAGCGCGACGACGCCGATCGAGAAGAGCGCGGAGGACGCCCCGGCCACGCGGTGCAGCACCTGGCCACCCAGCCAGCCCACGGCGCCCCCGATGATCGCGCCGCCGGCGAGCTCGACCGCCGCGTGCAGGACGAGCACCCACCACGGGTCGGCCGTGCCGCCGGGCACGCCCTGGGCCGCGAAGGCGACGACGAGGATGACGACCGGGGCGTCGTTGAAGCCGGACTCGGCCTCGAGCATCCCCGACAGCCGTTTGGGCAGCGGCACGTTGCGCAGGACGGCGAAGACCGCCGCCGCGTCGGTCGAGGTGACGATGGCGCCCATGAGCAGGGAGATCGTCCACGACAACGGCAACAGCGTGTGCGCCGCCACGGCGACGACGAGCACCGACACCACGACGCCCAGGGTCGAGAGCACCGCTGCCGGCGCGACGGAGTCCTTGATGTTGACCCACGACGTCGTCAGCCCACCCTCGGCGAGGATGAGCACGAGAGCGGCATAGCCGAGCACCCGTGTGATCGAGGCGTCGTCGAACTGGATGCCGGCGCCGGCGTTGCCCAGGACGAGCCCGATCCCGAGGTAGATGAGCAGCGACGGCAGGCCCGACCGGACCGAGAGACGCACGGCCGCAACCGCGACGAGGAGCACGAGCGACCCGATCAGGAGCACACGCGTCAGGTCGTCGAGGTTCATGGTCGACGACGTGATGAAGGCGAGTGCAGGCAAAGGGCAGCTCCTCGGGTGTGGTGGCAATCCAACCATCCCCGCCCACGCCGTCGGGGAGCGGTCCGTGACCGCGACGGGCGTTTGTCGTCGGTTCGGCAACGATGTGCGCCGGCGCCGGTCAGGCTGCGGGTCGCGCCCTCGGCGGTGGCCTAGGCTCGTCGCGTGTCACGGTTGAAGCGCGCCCGTCGGATCGTCCTGCTCCTCGCCGTCCTCGTCGTCATGGCGGTGGTCGCGGTCGGGATCCTGGCGATCGGCGTGGTTCGGCAGTCCTTCCCGGACACCTCGGGCCAGCTCGCGATCGAGGGGCTCACGAGCTCGGTCTCGGTCCATCGCGACGCCCAGGGCGTGCCCTCGATCTACGCCGACAACGCCAGCGACCTCTTTCGCGCGCAGGGGTTCGTCAGCGCCCAGGACCGCTTCTTCGAGATGGACCTGCGTCGCCACGTGACGGCCGGGCGGCTGTCCGAGCTCGTCGGCAGCGCCGGGATCGACAGCGACAAGGTGATCCGCACGATGGGCTGGCGGCGCGTCGCGGAGCAGGAGCTGCCCACCCTCGCGCCGGAGACCCGTCAGTACCTCCAGGCGTATGCCGACGGCGTCAACGCGTACATCAAGAAGGCCGGCTCGCCGGAGAAGATGTCGCTGGAGTACACCGTGCTCGCGCGCCGCAACCCCGGCTACCGCGTCGAGCCGTGGACGCCCGTCGACTCCCTCGCCTGGCTCAAGGCGATGGCGTGGGACCTGCGCGGCGACTACAAGGACGAGCTGGCCCGGGCCCGCCTGTCGCGCACGACGCGGTCGATCAAGCAGGTGAACCTGCTCTACCCCCCCTATCCCGTCGACCGCAACCAGCCGATCCTCTCCCCGCAGGACTGGCAGCCGGCGTCGGCGCAGACCGACCAGGCGGCCAGTCCCGCGCCGGCGGCCCTGACGGCGATGCGCACCTCGGACGGTGGCGCTGCCGTCGACTCGGCCCTCGCCTCGGTCGAGGCCGTGCCGGCGAGCCTCGGGCGCGGCGACGGCATCGGCTCCAACTCGTGGGTCGTCTCAGGTGCCCGCACGACGACCGGCAAGCCGCTGCTCGCCAACGACCCGCACCTCGGCCTGGCGATCCCCGGCATCTGGGGACAGGTCAACCTCCAGTGCCGCACGCTCAGCGCCGCGTGCCCGTTCCGGGTCTCCGGCTTCACCTTCTCGGGCCTGCCCGGTGTCGTCATCGGCCACAACGACAAGGTCGCGTGGGGGATGACCAACCTCGGACCCGACGTCACCGACTTCTACCTCGAGCAGGTCTCCGGGGACTCGTACCTGCGTGACCGGGGGAGCCAGCGGCTCGTGCAGCGCCAGGAGGTCATCAAGGTCGCCGGCGGCGCCGACGTGCCCCTGACGGTGCGCTCGACGGTGCACGGGCCGATCCTCTCCGACGTCGTCCCGGCGATCGACGAGGCCGGTGACCGCAGCGTCGTGCGCGGGGCGCCCCAGACCAACCGGTATGCCGTGTCGCTCGCGTGGACGGCCCTGACCCCGGGCACGACGGCCGACGCGATCTTCGCGCTCAACCGCGCGACGAACTGGTCCGACTTCCGCAAGGCGGCCGCGCTCTTCTCGGTGCCGTCACAGAACCTCGTCTATGCCGACACCGCCGGCCACATCGGCTACCAGGCGCCCGGCAAGATCCCGGTCCGGCGCTCCGCGACGCCGGGGGCACCTCCCGGTTTCTGGCCCGCTCCGGGCTGGGACTCGCAGTGGGACTGGAAGGGCTACGTCCCGTTCGACCAGATGCCGAACGCCTTCGACCCGGCCGAGGGCTTCATCGTCACGGCCAACCAGGCCGTCACGGCGAGCCCCAGCCCGTTCCTCACCTCGGAGTGGGACTACGGCTTCCGGGCCCAGCGCATCCGCACGTTGCTCGCCTCGACCCCGAAGGTCTCGGCGGCGACGATGTCGCAGATCCAGGGTGACACCCGCAACACGTACGCTCCCGGCCTCGTCGAGCGACTGCTCGCCGTGCAGGTCGACGACTTCACCGCCCAGGCCCAGCGTCTGCTGCGCGACTGGGACGGCAGCCAGCCCAACGACAAGTCACGCGACGCGGCCTCCGCGGCCTACTACAACGCCGTGTGGAAGTACCTCCTCCAGTACACCTTCGACGAGCTCCCGCCCGACATCGCGCCCGACGGCGGCAGCCGGTGGATGGTCGTCATGGAGCAGCTGCTCAAGGACCCGAAGAACGACTGGTGGGACGACAAGACGACCCCGGGCGTGACCGAGGGCTCGGGCGAGATCCTCAAGCGAGCCCTCGTCGAGGCCCGTCTCGACCTCGCGCGCGAGCTCGGCAAGGTCCCCGCGACGTGGCGGTGGGGGCGCCTGCACCAGCTCGACCTCAAGCACCAGGTGATGGGCACCGACGGGGTGCCCACGGTCATCCAGGACCTCTTCGACCGCAACGGCATCGAGCTCGGCGGTGGCAACTCCATCGTCGATGCCACCTCCTGGAACGCCTCGCAGCCCGGCTACGGCGTCACCACCGGCCCGTCGATGCGCATGATCGTCGACCTGGGCAACCTCGACGCCTCCCGATGGGTCAACTCTACGGGTCAGTCCGGCCACGCCTACGACGACCACTACGCCGACCAGGTCGACGCGTGGGCTGCCAACGAGACCTTCGCGTGGCCGTTCAGCCAGGCGGCGGTGCGCGATGCGACCGACGAGGAGCTGACCCTCGTGCCGCCGTCGCCGTCCGCGGCTCCCTGAGGTCATCCGTCGCGAGGGCGTATGCCGGGTGCTCGCCCTCTCAGCGCAGGCGCACCACGCGTCCGGTGGTCGTCACGAACCCGTCGACGGGCACGTCATGAGGGTCGGCGGGCAGGTCCACGTTGCTCTGCTCACCCTCGTGCAGCAGCGTGACCACCGGCGCGGAGGGGGCGCGGTGGAGCAGAGCCCGGTCGTAGCAGCCGCCGCCCTGCCCGAGACGTGTGCCGTGCCGGTCGACGGCGAGTCCGGGTGTCACGACGAGGTCGCACGTGGCGAGGGCGTCGGCGCCGAGCCACGCGTCCCGCTCGCGGGGGTCCGGCTCGTGGCCGCCGTGGCTCGGGCGGCGCACGGTAGCGTGGTCGCCCTCGGTGCCCGGGACGGCATACCTCCACTCGAGCGTGAAGTCGTCGAGCACGACGGGCACGATGACCGCGTGGCCGGCCTCCAGCAGCGCCTCGACGAGCCGGCCGGTGGGGGGCTCGTCCGGCAGGGACTCGTAGACGGCCACCCGGCCGGGATCGGGCACGAACCGCAGGACGGCGTCGGCGATGAGGCCCGGCGCTGCGGCGTCCATCCGGCGCGCGAGCTCACGCCGGCGGGCCCGCGCTGCGTGACGCAGGTCACGCTTGGAGGGCGTCGTCACGGCGAACCAGTTGCCGAGACCGCCCAGACGTGCATGGAGCCCATCGTAAGGTGAGGGCCATGACTGACCAGGCCCTGAACGCTTCCGTCGACCTGATGAGCCAGCGCGGCCTGGGACCCGAAGCCATTCGCGTCTTCACGCACTACTTCCAGCAGCTGCAGGCCGGGGCGCAGGGAACGATCCCGGAGGACTCCATCGAGCCCCTCGGCGACATCCAGACCCTGGGTGAGGTGAAGGTCAGCGACGAGGAGGCCCGCGCGGCCCTGTCGAAGACCGCCGTCATCAAGCTGAACGGCGGCCTCGGCACCGGCATGGGCATGACGGGGGCGAAGTCCGCGCTCGAGGTCCGGGACGGCCTGACCTTCCTCGACATCATCGCGCTGCAGGTGCTCGCGCTGCGCAAGCGGTGGGATGTCGAGCTGCCGCTCGTGCTGATGAACTCCTTCCGCACGTCGCAGGAGTCGCTCGACATCCTCGCCAAGTACCCCGACCTCCCGGTCGAGGGGCTGCCGCTCGACTTCATCCAGAACGCCGAGCCGAAGCTGTGCCCCGACGGTCTGATGCCGGTGAAGTGGCCCAAGGACCCCGAGCTCGAGTGGTGCCCGCCCGGCCACGGGGACATCTACGTCTCCCTCGTCACGTCCGGCGTGCTCGACGCCCTCCTGGACAAGGGGATCCGTTACGCCTTCCTTTCCAACTCCGACAACCTCGGCGCCACCTGCGACCCCGACGTCGCGGCCTGGATGGTCGAGCACGGCCTGCCGTACGTCGCCGAGGTGTGCAAGCGCACCAAGAGCGACCGCAAGGGCGGCCACCTCGCGGTGCGCAAGTCCGACGGCCGCATCGTCCTTCGCGACACGGCCATGGTGGCCGAGGGGGAGGAGCGCTACTTCCGCGACATCAAGCGACACAGCACCTTCAACGCCAACAACCTGTGGATCGACCTGGAGGTCCTGCGGGAGCGCATGACGGCCAAGCAGGGCGTCCTCGGCCTGCCGATCATCGTCAACCGCAAGAACGTCGACCCGGCCGATGCCAGCTCGCCCGAGGTCATCCAGATGGAGTCGGCGATGGGCACCGCGATCGAGGTGTTCGAGGGCTCGGAGGCGATCCTCGTCCCGCGCACGCGCTTCCGGCCGGTCAAGACGACGAACGACCTGCTCGTCATCCGGTCCGACTTCTTCTCCCTCGACGATGACTACCACGTCGTGGCCGCCGTCGACGGGCCCGAGCCGTTCGTCGACCTCGACTCGGCCTACCGCTTCGTGTCCGGTTTCGAGAAGCGCTTCCCCAAGGGCGTGCCGTCGATGCGCGACTGCACGAGCCTGCGCGTCATCGGCGACCCCGTCTTCGGCCGGAACGTCCGCTGCGTCGGTGAGGTGCTCATCGACGGCTACCGTCGCGTCCTCGACGATGCCGTGCTCGGCGAGCTGCCCGGCCCCACGACGCCGACGCCTCCGTCGACGTCGGGCGACCTGCGCACCGTCGACGAGCACCTCAAGGCGATCCTCTCGACGCTCGAGCCGTCGCCGACCGAGTGGACGCCGCTCACCGAGGCGCTCGGCCTCGTCGTGGCGCGGGACGTTCGCTCGAAGGTCGACCTCCCGCGCTTCGACAACTCGTCGATGGACGGGTATGCCGTCCGCGCCGACTCGCTCGCCGGCACCGGTGAGGCGCCGGTGCGGCTGCACATCGTCGGCGAGGTCGCGGCGGGGGACGACCCGACCTTCTCGGTCGGGCCGGGGGAGGCCGCCAGGATCATGACCGGTGCCCCGATCCCCGACGGGGCGGATGCGGTCATCGCCGTCGAGGACACGGACGGCGCCGCCACGGGTGAGGTGGAGTGTCACGCCGCCGTGTCGCGCGGCCGCTACGTCAGGCCGTGTGGCGAGGACGTCGCCTCGGGCTCGACCATCGTCGGCGCCGGCGAGGTCGTCGGCGCGCGGACCATCGCCCTGCTGGCGGCCTGCGGGCACGCCGGCGTGGAGGTGCACCGTCGGCCGCGCGTCGTCGTGCTCTCGACGGGGTCCGAGCTCGTCCAGCCGGGCCAGCCGCTGGGACCCGGCCAGATCCACGACTCGAACTCGGCGATGCTCTGGGCGGCAGCCGTCGGTGCGGGCGCGTCCGCCGAGATCCGCGGCGCCGTCGGCGACTCGGAGGACGAGCTGCTCGCCGCCCTGGACGAGATCGTCACCGAGGCCGACGTCGTCATCACCAGTGGCGGTGTGTCGATGGGTGCCTTCGACGTCGTCAAGAGCGCACTGCGGGGGAAGGGCGTCGAGTTCGTCAGGGTCGCGATGCAGCCCGGCAAGCCGCAGGGCTACGGCCTGCTCGCCGGTCCCGACGGCAGGCAGGTCCCGCTCTTCGCCCTGCCCGGCAACCCGGTCTCGTCCTTCGTCTCGTTCGAGGTCTTCGTGCGTCCGGCGTTGCGGCGGCTCATGCGGCTGACCCCGGAGAAGCGCCGCCCGCGCCCCGCCACGCTCATCTCGGGCGTCGAGTCCTTCGCCGGTCGGCGCCAGTTCGGCCGGGCCGTGGTGTCCCGCTCGGCCGAGGGCACGCTCGTCGCGGCCCCGGTGGCCGGTCAGGGATCGCACTTCGTCGCCGACCTCTCGCGGGCCAACGCCCTCTTCGTGGTGCCCGAGGACGTCACCGAGCTCGTCGCCGGCGAGGTCGTCGACGTCCTCGTCCTCGACAAGGACGCCTGATGGCCGAGAGTGAGCAGCCGCGCGAGGACGGCGACCTGGCCCCCGACCTGAAACCCGACCTGGCCCCCGACCTGAAACCCGACCTGGCCCCCGGCCTGGCCCCCGGTCTCACCCACGTCCGTGCCGATGGCAGCGCCCATATGGTCGACGTGTCGGCCAAGGCCGTGACGGCACGCGAGGCCAGTGCCGCCGGACGGGTGCTGCTCAGCGCCGACGCCGTGTCGGCCCTGCGGTCGGGGCGGGTCCCCAAGGGTGACGCCCTCGCGGTGGCCCGCATCGCCGGCATCCAGGCGGTCAAGCGCACGCCCGAGCTCATCCCGCTCGCCCATCCGATCGCGGTCCACGGCGTCGAGGTCGACGTCACCGTGGCCGACGACGGCGCCGACATCACGGCGACGGTGCGCACCGCGGACCGCACCGGCATCGAGATGGAGGCCCTGACGGCGGTGTCCGTCGCCGCGCTCGCTCTCATCGACATGGTCAAGGCCGTCGACAAGCACGGCCGCATCACCGACGTGCGGGTGACGGCGAAGTCCGGCGGCCGTTCGGGGGACTGGCATGAGTGACGGCCTGGGCGCGGGCCGACGCGCCGTCGTCGTCACGGTCTCGACGCGCGCTGCGGCCGGCGTCTACGAGGACACGTCCGGACCGGTCATCGTGCGATGGCTGCGACTCTGGGGCTTCACGGTGGGCTCGCCCGTCGTCGTGGCCGACGGCGACGACTTCGGGATGGCCCTGCGCGAGGTCCTCGCCAGCGAGCCCGATCTCGTGCTGACGACCGGGGGGACCGGCCTCACCCCGACCGACGCGACACCCGAGCAGACGATCCCGCTCCTCGACCGTCTGGTGCCGGGCGTGGCCGAGGCGATCCGGGCCGCCGGGGTGGCCAAGGGCGTCCCGACGGCCATGCTCTCCCGGGGGCTCGTCGGACTGGCCGGTCGCACCTTCGTCGCGAACCTCCCGGGGTCACGCGGCGGCGTCTCGGACGCGCTCGACGTGCTGGAGCCGGTCCTGGGACACGCCCTCGACCAGATCCCCGGCAGTGACCACTGACGTGAGGGTACGGGGACGGCTGCGGCACGTGCCGACGGATGCTGCGCGAGCATCCTTCGGCGCACGCCGATGAGGATGCCGTGGCGTCCGCACCGCGACGGCCGGGCCCAGTGGCCCGTCGTCCTGCGTGACGCCTCCTTCGAACCGGCGCTCGTGCTGCGCCCTCTGCGCGTCGACGACGAGCGGGACTGGCAGCGCGTGCGACGCGACAACGCCGATTACGTCCGGCCGTGGGAGCCGACGCTCCCGCCGGGCTCGCCCGCTCGCACGCCGGTGTCCTTCCGGCAGTTCGTCCGCGACCTCGACTCCGAGGCCCGCGCCGACCGGGCGATGCCGTGGTGCATCGAGGTCGGCGGCCGCATCGTCGGCCAGGTGCACCTGTTCGGCATCGTGCGGGCCGCCCAGCAGTCGGGGGCGGCCGGCTACTGGCTCGACGAGTCCGTGACCGGGCAGGGCATCGCGACGCGCGCCCTCGCTCTCGCCGTCGACCATGCTCTCGGTCCGGGCGGCCTGCATCGCGTCGAGGTCAACATCCGGCTCGACAACGTGCCGTCGCTGCGGGTCGTCGAGCGGCTCGGCCTGCGCGACGAGGGAGTCCGAAGGTGCTTCCTGCACATCGACGGTGCCTGGCGGGACCACCGGAGCTTCGCGGTGACGACCGAGGATCTGTCCGGATCGACCCTCATGACACGCCTGTCACAGCAGTAACACCAGCCTCTCGGGCGACACGCCACGAATGTCCGAGGCCGTTACCGAACTGCGTCCTACCGTTGGGCACGTGCCCGTCAGCAGCCTCATCTTCGTCGTCATCGTGGCGATCTGGGCGGCCTATCTCGTCCAGCACTGGGCCCGCCGCCGCGAGGATGCAGCCGCCACGCGTTCCGTCGACGGCTTCACCGAGGCCATGCGGGTTCTCGAGAAGCGACCCGTGCTGCCGGCCACCGAGCTCAGCACGCCCCGCCCCCACTCGTATGCCGTCAAGCCCGCCGGCGTCGGCCGCCCCACCGTCGACGTCAAGCGCGCCGTGCCCGCGGGCAGCGGGCGCCGGCCCTCGCCGCTCGTTGCCCGACGCGGGGAGCGGGTCGTCACGGCCTCGCTTCCCTCGGGCGGACACGGCGACCGCTACACCGACCACGACATCGCCCCCTACGCCGCCGAGGTGGACCGCATGCCCGAGTCAGCGCGCCAGACGAGCCGCGGGATCGGGTCCCGCCCCGGGCGTCCCGCGGGTGCCGCGGGTCGAGCCCCGGCGCGGCCGTCCGTGGCGCAGCGCCGGATCCGTGCGGCTCTGCTCCTCGTCGCCGTCGCGTGGCTGCCCGTCTCCATCGTGCTGACCGTCACCGGTGTCCTCATGTGGATCTCGATCCCGTTCGCCGTGCTGACCGTGGGGGCGGTACTCGTGTGGCTCCGGGCCGAGGCCCAGGCCGACCGGGTTCGCGCCGGCGCCGACATGGACGAGTCCTACGAGCCCTACCGGGTGCCGACGCTCTCGAGCCAGGACACCCAGGTCATCCGGAGCGCCGCGGTCCCGGCCGAGGCTCAGGCCGTGGCGTCGTCCAACCAGTCCCCGGCTGCCGTCGCGCAGCGTGTGGAGCGTGGCGTGTTCGACGTCCAGGCGCCGGTTCCCGGCGAGCAGCCGGTTGCCGTGGTCGAGGCCGCTCCGGTGGCGGAAGGCAGCTGGAGCCCGGTCCCGGTGCCGCGCCCGACCTACTCGCTCAAGGCCAAGGCCGAGCCGCGCTACACCGAGACCGGCATCCCGGCTGACGTCTTCGACACCCCTGAGTTCGCTGAGGAGGCAGAGGAGCTCGACGACCGAGCCCTCTTCGCCCGCCGCGCTGTCTCCCAGTAGAAACCCGCCCAGCAGCGCACCGCACCAGACGCAGCACCTCACCTAGCTCCGCCCCGGCGGAGTTGTGGAGGTGCTGCGGCCGGTTCCGGGCGCAATGTCTCCGCCCCGGCGGAGTTGTGGAGGTGCTGCGGCCGGTTCCGGGCGCGATGTCTCCGCCCCGGCGGAGTTGTGGAGGTGCTCCGGCCGGTTCCGGGCGCGATGTCTCCGCCCCGGCGGAGTTGTGGCGGTGCTGCGGCCGGTTCCCGGTGCAGTAGCTCCGCCCCGGCGGAGTTGTGGAGGTCGTCCGGCGGGTTCGTTGCCCACTTGGCCCGCCGGACGGCATACGGCCTCGGTCAGGCGTGGGCTGGAGCGCTTCCCTCGTCGGCTGACGCCTTCAGCTCACGGTCCAGCTCCTCCTGCGACTCGTCGCTGAAGAGGTGCTTGCCGACCGCGTTGAGGACGGCAGCAAAGGGGACCGCCACGAGTGCGCCGACGATGCCGGCGATGATCGAGCCCGTCGCGATGGCGAGGATGACGGCGAGCGGGTGGACACTGACCGCCTTGCCGAGCAGGAACGGCTGCAGCACGTGCGCCTCGAGCTGCTGCACGCCGATGACGACGGCGAGCATGATCAACGCGGTAACAGGGCCGTGCGCGACGAGCGCGAGCAGCACCGCTACCGCGCCCGAGAGCAGGGCACCCACGATGGGGATGAAGGCGAGGATGAAGACGAGGATGCCGATGGCGAAGGCGAACGGCACCTTGAGGATCGCAGCGCCGACCGAGATGCCGACGGCGTCGACGAACGCCACGATCATGGTGGCGCGCACGAACGCCGACAGCTGCTGCCAGGCGATGACCCCCGAGGAGTCGACCCGGGGGCGCGTGGCGCGCGGGAAGAGCCGGACGACCCAGCTCCAGATGCGCGGACCCTCATAGAGGAAGAAGAAGAGGGAGAAGAGCGCGATGAACAGGCCCGCCACGAAGTGCGTCGCGGTGAGGCCCACCGAGGTCGCGGTGTCGCTGAGGTTGCCCGACTGGCTGACCTTGTCGCGGATCGTGTTGAAGTACTGGTCGAACTGGGCGTCGGTGATGTGGAACGACGAGCGCACCCAGTCCCGGATGCGCTCGAGGCCGGTGGCGACCTGGCCGGTCAGGTCGGACAAGCCGCTGCTGAACTGCGTGCCGACGAGCGTGAAGAGGGTGCCGATGATGAGGATCGTGCCGAGCAGGGTGAGGCCCGCGGCGGCGCCTGGCTTCATCACTCGGTGCAGCGACGTGGCAACGGGCCGGAGCAGCGCCGTCAGCAGGATGGCGATCGCGACGGGAACGACGATCTCCGAGACCGAGCGCACCGCGAGCGACAGCACGTAGATCGCGGCGCCGATGAGCAACAGGCGCCACGCCCAGTCGCTCGCGACCCGGATGCCCGGCGGCACGGCGGCAGCCTCGACGCCGGGCAGCTCGGCGGTGGTGCTGGAGTCGTGGGGGACGGGCTCGGTCGCGTCGCGGGGCGTGCCGGTGGAGTCGGCGAGTTTGTCGGTCACGACCTCACCGTATGCCGCGTGGCCCGCGCTGCGTGGATCACCCACCGTGCGTGGCCGCGTCCCAACGGGTCGACCGGGTCACGATCGGGCATCCCACTGCGTACGCTCGGGGGATGAGCGCAGCCGGTAGCGGGCGTCCGACCCTCGCGGTCACGGGATCGACCGGGTGGCTCGGCGGCCTCGTCGCGCGGGATCTCGCCGACCGCGGGGTCGCGCAACGGCTGCTCGTGCGCGACGTGGCGAGGGCTCCTGAGCTGCCGGGTTCGGTCGCGGCCCGGTGCAGCTACCGGGACGCCGATGCCGCCCGCGCTGCGCTGGAGGGCGTCGCGACCCTCTTCATGGTCTCGGCCGCCGAGAACGCCGACCGTCTGGACGAGCACCGCGCCTTCGTCGACGCGGCGGCGGCCGCCGGCGTGGGTCACGTCGTCTACGTGTCCTTCTTCGGCGCCGCTCCCGATGCGACGTTCACGCTCGCCCGCGACCACGCCGCCACCGAGGAGCACCTCCGCGGGTCGGGCATGGCGTGGACGTTCCTGCGCGACAACCTCTACCTCGAGTTCATGGACCACATGGTCGGGGACGACGGGGCCATCCGCGGTCCGGCGGCCGACGGTCGGGCCGCGGTCGTCTCGCACGACGACATCGCCCGGGTCGCCGTCGCGGTGCTGCTCGACCCGGCGTCGCACGCGGGCGCGGCCTATGACCTGACCGGCCCGGAGGCGCTGACCTTCGCCGAGATGGCCGCGACGATCACCGAGGTCACCGGCCGCGAGGTGCGCTTCCACGACGAGACGCTCGAGGAGGCGTATGCGTCCCGCGCGGCCTACGGTGCGCCGGACTGGCAGGTGGACGCGTGGGTCTCGACCTACTCCGCGGTGGCGGCGGGTGAGCTCGACGGCGTCAGCGGCGACGTCGAGCGCCTGACCGGTCGTCGGCCGATCTCCCTGCGGCAGTACCTCGAGGCGAGGACGACGCCCTCGGTCTAGCGGGCGCGCCCCTGGCGGAAACCCGCACCCCAACCCGATCGAAAGAGCAATCCGTCCGCGTGGGCGCGGGGTCAGTCAGGCGCGGAGGGCGGACGGATTGCTCTTTCGATTGCTGGTGTGGGGTCGTCAGCCGACGAGGTCGGCCGTCTGCCGGGCGATGGCGAGCTCCTCGTTCGTCGGCACCACGGCGACGACGACCGCGGCCCCGTCGGGTGAGATGACGCGGGCCTGCTGGGACCGGGCCGCGTTCCGCGCCCGGTCGACCGTGATCCCGAGCTCCTCGAGCCCCTCCGTGACGGCGGCCCGCAGGGAGATGCTGTTCTCCCCGACGCCGGCCGTGAAGACGAGCACGTCGACGCCGCCGAGGATCGCGAGGTAGGCGCCGACGTAGTGCTTGATCCGGTGGACGGCGACGTCGAACGCGAGGCGGGCGTCGGCCTCGCCCCCTGCCAGCCGTTGTTCGAGATGGCGGAAGTCGTTGACCCCGCTGAGCCCCAGCAGACCGGACCTCTTGTTGAGCACCATGTCGATCTCGTCGAGCGACAGCCCCGCCTCCCGGGCGAGGTATGCGTGCAGCCCGGGGTCGACGTCACCCGAGCGGGTGCCCATGACGAGGCCCTGCAGGGGTGTCAGGCCCATCGAGGTCTCGACGGCCAGCCCGTGCCGCACCGCGGAGGCGGAACACCCGTTGCCGAGGTGGAGGATCACCTGGCGGAGGTCAGCGAGCGGACGGTCCAGCAGGTCGGCCGTGGCCTGCGCGACGTACTGGTGCGACGTGCCGTGGAAGCCGTAGCGGCGGATCGAGTGCTTCGCGGCGAGGTCGCGGGGCAAGGCATACGTCGACGCCTCGGTCGGTAGGGACGAGAAGTATGCCGTGTCGAAGACCGCGACGTGGGGCACGTCGAAGCGCCCCCGGGCGGCCTCGATCCCGGTGACGGCGGCCGGGTTGTGAAGCGGCGCAAGGGCGCTCAGCTCACGGATGCGGTCGAGGACGGCGTCATCGATGACGACCGGCTCCGAGAAGTCGGGACCGCCGTGGACGACCCGGTGGCCGACGGCGCGGAGCGGCACCTCGTCGAGGACGATGCCGTCGTGTCGCAGCCGCTCGGCCATGGACCGGAGGGCGGCCGCGTGGTCGGCGACGTCGCTCCCCGACTCGCCGATCCGTTCGACGAGTCCCCGGGCCTGCACCTCGCCCGTCTCGGGAAGGAGCAGCTGGTACTTGAGCGACGACGACCCGGCGTTGAGGACGAGGACGGGCCGATCGTTCGTGAAACCGCTCACCGGCGCTCTCCCTGCTGCTTCGTCGTGCCCTGCGCCTGGACGGCGGTGATCGCGACGGTGTTGACGATGTCGTCGACGAGGGCGCCGCGCGACAGGTCGTTGACCGGCTTGCGCAGGCCCTGGAGCACCGGGCCCACCGCGACGGCGTGCGCGCTGCGCTGCACCGCCTTGTAGGTGTTGTTGCCGGTGTTGAGGTCGGGGAAGACGAAGACCGTGGCATGACCAGCGACGTCGGAGTCGGGCATCTTGGCGCGACCGACGACCGGGTCGATGGCCGCGTCGTACTGGATCGGCCCGGCGAGCGCCAGGTCCGGCGCCCGCTGGGCCACGAGCTCCGTCGCGGCCCGGACCTTCTCGACCTCGGCGCCGGACCCGCTGGACCCGGTGGAGTAGGAGAGCATCGCGACCCGCGGCTCGATGCCGAACTGCTGGGCGGTCTGCGCCGACGAGATGGCGATGTCGGCGAGCTGCTCGGCGGTGGGGTCGGGGATGACGGCGCAGTCGCCGTAGACGAGGACCCGGTCGGCCAGGCACATGAGGAAGACGCTCGACACCGTCTGGACGCCAGGGGCCGTCTTGACGAACTCGAGGGCCGGCCGGATCGTGTGCGCCGTCGTGTTGACCGCACCCGACACCATCCCGTCCGCGAGGCCGAGGTGGACCATCATCGTGCCGAAGTAGGAGATGTCGGTGACGACCTCGCGGGCGCGCTCGACCGTCATGCCCTTGTGCGCCCGCGCCACGGCATACTCCTGCGCGAAGCGCTCCACGAGCGTCGGGTCGGTGGGGGAGACGACGGCCGCGGCGTCGAGGTCGAGACCGAGGGCCGAGCCGCGCGCCCGCACCTTGGTCTCGTCGCCGAGCAGGGTCAGGTCGGCGACCCCGCGGCGCAGCAGGATGTCGGTGGCCTCGAGGATCCGGTCGTCCTGGCTCTCGGGGAGCACGATGTGCTTGCGGTCCGAGCGGGCCCGCTCCATGAGCTGGAACTCGAACATCAAGGGCGTGCGCACCTCGGAGGCCGACACGTCGATGGCCCGAAGGAGCGCCGACTGGTCGACGCTCTCGGAGAAGAGCCGGCGCGCCGTCTCGATCTTGTTGCGCGAGGTCTTCGTCATCGGGCCGCGCACCTGCATGAGGCGCTCGGCCGTGCGGAAGGTGCCGTCGTCGGTGAGTGCGATCGGCAGGTCCTGCTGCACGCCGGCCGACAGGCGCGCGATGGTCTCGGGGATGGGGTAGCCGCCGGTGAGGATGATGCCGGCGAGGGTCGGGAAGGTGCCGGACTGGTGGGCGAGCATGAGGCCGGGGATGAGGTCGGTCCGGTCGCTCGGCGCGATGACGGTGACGTCGGGGCCGAGCCGCGCGAGGACGTTGGGCAGGCTCATCGCCGCCACGATGAGGCCCAGGCTGTCGCGGTCCATCCACGACTCGCTGCCCAGGACGAGCTGCGCCCCGATGGCGTCGGCGAGGGCGCGGAAGCTCGGCGCCGAGAGCAGCGGGTTCTCGGGCATCGCGGCCGTCACGGGGAACGGGAGCGCGGCCAGGACCTCGCGCACCTCGTCGAGGTCGGCGGGGTCGACCCGGTTGGCGACGACGGCGACGGTCTGGGCGTGGTTGGCGCGCAGCTCGGCGATGGCACCGTCCGCGGGGACCCGGATCTGGTCGGGCGTCCGGTCGCGGCCGTGCACGACGAGGACGACGGCCGACCCGAGGTTGGCGGCGACGCGCGCGTTGAAGGACAGCTCGGTGCCCGTCGAGACGTCGGTGTAGTCCGAGCCGAGCACGAGCACGACCTCGAACCTTGCGCTGAGGGCGCCGAACCGCTCGACGATGCGGTGCAACGCCTCGTCGGGGTCGTCGTGGGCCTGGGCGTAGGTCACCCCGAGGGCATCGTCGTAGGTCTGCTCGACACCGGGCTGGCTGACGAGCATCTCGACGATGTGGTCGACCTCGTCGTCGGGACCGGTGCCGCCCAGCGTCGTCAGCGGACGGAAGACGCCCACCGAACCGACCTCGCGCAGCAGGGCGTCGAGCAGGCCGAGGGCCACGGCGGACTTGCCCGTCAGCCCCTCCGGCGAGGCGACGTAGACGCTACGACTCACGGGACGAACCTATCGGTCCCGAGGCGCCCGGCGCCGGACCTCGATCGTCGGCGGCTGCCGCAGTGACTGCCCCACGACGCAGTAGCGCTCGGTCGCGGTGGCGAGCCGGGCCAGGGTCGCGTCGTCGGCGTCCGTCGAGACCTCGGCGACGACGCGGATGCCCAGCACGCCGACGGGCGCGCTCCGGTCGACGCCGAGGGTGCCGCGCGCGTCGAACGTCGCGTCTGCCCGCAGCGACACGTCGCGCAGGTCGACGCCGAACGCGACAGACACGGCGTGCAGCGTGACCCCGGCGCACGCCACGAGGGCCTCCATCAGCATGTCGCCCGAGCAGGCGTCCGAGCCGTCGCCGCCCGCCGCCGGGTGCAGTCCGGCCCGCACCACGCCCGCCGCGGTGGGAACCTCGACGGTGACCGGTTCGCCGAAGACGGCGGTCGCCGAGACCGCGTTCAGCGCAGCGTCCGGGTCCTCCCGGTAGCGCGCCTTGAGGGGGTCCTGCGCCGCGCGCAGCTCGTCACGGTTCATCCCGCGTCGCTCCGGTTGCTGCTGGGTCATGGCCGGCTCCCGTCGTCCGAGTCTCGTCCCGACACCGTATGCCGGGTGGTCCGGCCGCGCTTGCGCCACCGGCGGGATGCGCTCGTCCTCACGCGTTGGTGGTCAGCCCTAGCCGCCGGACGAGCCGCACCGCGTCGTAGGGCGCGTGTCCCCTGGCGTCGTTGTCGAAGTAGACGTGCACGTCGTGCCCGTCTTCCATCCAGTAGCGGCACGTCTGCGCCCACCGGTCGAGGGACGCGTCCGTGTAACCGCTCGCGTAGAGCTCGGTCTCGCCGTGCAGTCTCACGTACCGGAAGTCGCTCGTCGCGTCGTCCATGACGGGCCACGTGCCCGCGCTGTCCGCGATGACCATAGCCACGCCGTGCTCGGCACAGAGCGCCCGCGCCTCGTCGGTGTCGAAGCTGTCGTGCCGCGGCTCGAGGGCGTGCCGCATCCGAACGTCGACCTCGCAGGTCGTGAGGATGCGGTCCTCCTTGAGCTTGTCGTCGTGCTTCTCGGCGAGCCGCGAGGCCTCGCCCGTCGACGTGGGCAGCAGCTCGAGGAAGTCCCGAACCCGCTCCCGGTCGAAGCGGACGCGCTCGGGGAGCTGCCAGAGCACCGGCCCGAGCTGTGCCCCGAGCGCCAGCACGCCGCTCGCGAAGAAGTTGGCCAGCGGGATCTCGACGTCGTGCAGGGCCTTCATGTGGGTGATGAAGCGTCCGCCCTTGACGGCGAGCACGACGTCGCCGGGCACGGCGGCCCGCCAGGCGGCATACGAGCTCGGGCGCTGGAGGGAGTAGAACGACCCGTTGACCTCGATCGAGGTCATCCGCTCGGCGGCATACGTCAGCTCGAGGCGCTGGGGGAGGCCCTTGGGGTAGAAGTCGCCGCGCCACGAGGGGTAGCGCCAGCCGGAGACGCCGATCCGTGCGTGAGGCATGCCCCACCCTTACCCGCCCCGACCGGGTGCGTCGAGTCGGGAGCGGATTCGGGACCAAGTGCCCTCACGGAGGGCCTTCACCGGCGCACACTGAGGGTGTGGGCACGGCCGCGGGCCGGGCCGGTGTCGAGGAGCACGACGATGGAACCGACACGATCGCGACGGCGGAGGGGTCGCCACACGGCGATGGGACTGGCCGCGGTGGTCGCACTAGGCGCGCTGGGGGCGGGCGCCCGTCCCGTCGGCGCCGCGGCGGCGAGCTGCAACCCCGCGCTCGCAGGCAGGACGACCCAGGTCGCCCCGGGCACCGGGCTGACCGTCGCGCTGACCTTCGACGACGACCGCAAGGAGTGGATGCCGGCGATCCTGAACATCCTGCGGCGCAACAACATCCGCGCGACGTTCTTCGTCACCGGCCAGTACGCGTCGGAGATGCCGACGATCATGCAGCGCGCCGCCCGCGACGGCCAGGTCCTCGCGAACCACACGTGGTACCACTACTACCCGAGCGCCGCGAACGGGTACTGGTCGGTGCCCTACCTGACGAGTGCGATCACCTCGACGGCCAACCTCCAGCAGCAGACCGTCGGCTACCGCGGCTGCTTCTTCCGGCCGCCGGGCGGCTTCATGAACAACGTCGCTGCGGTGACCGCGTCTCAGAACATGGAGACCGTCCTGTGGAGCGTCGACACGAGGGACTGGACCCAGCCGGGCTACTACAGCGCCTCGGCGCAGAACTCGATCGTGAGCCTCGCCACGAGCCTGACGTCGAGCAGCGCCGGCCACCCGGTCGTGCTCATGCACGGCGGCAAGGCCTCGCACGAGGCGGAGTCAGCCGTCTCGTCGTTCCGTGGCAACACCGTCCAGGCGCTGCAGCGCGTCATCGACTGGTACCGGTCGCGCGGCTACCGCTTCGTGGCGATGGACGGGACCTCAGGCCTGGCTCCGATCCACGGCTTCTCCGGCGACGCGCTGCCGGACCTCCTGGCGACGACGAGTGGCGGTGACCTGCGGCTCTACACCGGCACGGGGACGGGCTATGTCAACCCTGGGGCGACGATCGGCCTGGGCTGGACCATCTTCGACCGCGTCTTCTCTCCGGGCGACTTCAACGGCGACGGCTACGCAGACGTCATGGCTCGTATGCCGGATGGCCGTCTCTTCCTCTACACGGGGACCGGCGCGGGGCACGTGAACCCGGGTCGACAGATCGGCGCGGGGTGGAGCATCTACGACCAGATCCTCGGCGCCGGCGACTTCTCGGGCGACGGGAACTCGGACGTGCTCGCGCGCACGCCCTCGGGTGACCTCTACCTCTACCGGGGCAACGGCGTCGGCGGCTGGTCCGGGGGCAGGGTCAGGATCGGCACTGGGTGGAACGCCTTCAACCTCGTCCTGTCCGCGGGCCACTTCTCCGGCGACGGCACCATGGACGTCATCGCCCGAACTCCTGGCGGGGGTCTCTACCTCTACAAGGGCAACGGGATCGGGGGCTGGGGCAGCGGCCGTATCCAGATCGGGGCCGGCTGGCAGACCTTCGCCAAGGTCATCGGCGTCCGCGACCTGAACAACGACGGCAGGGCCGACCTCGTCGGCGTGACCCCGTCGGGGCAGTTCTACCTCTATCCCGGCAACGGGTCGGGGGGCTTCGCCGGCCCCGGCCAGTACAAAGCCTCCGGGTGGTTGCTCGACAAGGTCTTCGCCGCCAACTGAGCGCCGCTGCCGGCCCGCGAGCCGGGGCCGTATGCCGTTGGGTCGGCGAGACGTCGTGCCACCTGACGTTCGGGTTGCGCGGGCAACGGGAGGGCCGACACCTGTTTGAGGCACCCGCGTCAGATCAGGAGGTGCGCGCGTTCACCTCGTAGCTGGTGTTGGTGGCTTCGAAGAAGTTGACGAGCTCGAGCGTGTCGTTGGCGGCGGCCATCCACTTGGCGGGGTTGCTGACGCCGTAGTGGGCGGGAAAGCCGAGCTCTTCGAGGCGGCGGTCGGCGAGGAAGCGCACGTACGTGTTGATGTAGTCGGCGTTGAGGCCGAGGATTCCGTGCGGTAGCAGGTCGTGGTTGTAGCGCTCCTCGAGCTCCACTGCGTCGAGGATCATCCGTCGGATCTCCTCGGCGAAGTCCTCGGTCTGCAGCTCGGCGTTCTCCTCCAGGACGGTGAGGACGAGGTTGATACCGAACTTCAGGTGCAGACTCTCGTCGCGGACGACCCAGTCGATGAGCGACCCGAAGTTCCGCAGCAGGTTCCGCTGCCGGAAGCTGAGCGCCACCATGAAACCGCTGTAGAACCAGATGCCTTCGAGGATGACGTTGTACGCGACGAGGTTGCGGACGAAGTCACGTTTGCCTTCGAGGGTCGTGATGTCGAGGGTGCGTTCGGTCATCCGGGTCAGGTAACGCACCTCGAAGGCTTCCTTGGCAGCCATGGACGGAGTCTCGACATGCGCTGCGTAGGCGGCGGTGCGGTCGATGGGGAAGGTCTCCAGGACGTACTCGAAGGCGACGCAGTGGTTGGCCTCCTCCCACATCTGCTTGGCGAGGTAGAGGTGGGCCTCGGGGGCGTTGACGTAGGGGTAGACGCCGAAGGCCAGGGCCTTGTTGACGAGGAGCTCGTTGGGGTTGAAGTAGCTCATCAGGAAGGTGACGGCGTGCTTCTCCTCCTCGGTCATCCGGGCGAAGTCGGCCAGGTCCTCTCCGAGCTGTACCTCGTGGGGGAACCACGTGTTGGCGACAGCCTGCTCGTACAGCTCGTAGGCCCAGGGATAGCGGATCGGCTTGAGCAGCAGGCCCTCGGTGATGCCGGCGCCGAGGATCGCGGGCGAGTCGTTCGCTGGGGTCGCGCCGCCGTGCCGAGCGTCGGCCGCGTCGGTGGAGGACGGGTTGGGACGTGTGGTGGTCATGGCTGGTCTCCGAAGTGGGGAGAGGCAGGGCAGGTGGGTTCGGTGTTCACTGGCAGGCGTCGCACTGGAGCCGCTCCTGTGGGTCGGTCGGGCACACCAATCCGTCGAGGTCGTCCAGGTCGTCGGCGGCAGCGGCAGCGGAAGGCGCAGTCGCCGGGGACGTCGGGGACGTCGGGGACGTCGGGGAGGTCGGGGACGTCGGGGACGTCGGGGACGTCGGGGACGTCGGGGCTTGGCGGGCGAATCCGAAGCCGCCGGAGGAGCGTCCAGTGGTAGCGGCCTTGTTGACCCGGACGGTGGACTGCTCCGCGGTGTGACGGGGCTTGACGTGCAGGTAGTAGGTGGTCTTGACGCCCATGCGCCACGCGGCCGTGTAGATCTGCGCCATCTGCGCCAGGTCGCGGGTCTCCAGGTACATGTTGCGGCTGATGGCCTGGTCGACCCACTTCTGCGCGCGTGCCGCGACGTGGAGGAACGCGTAGGGCGAGAGCTGGAACGAGGTGCGGTAGACCTCGCGAACCTCCGCCGAGATGGCGTCGATGGCCTGGACATCTCCCTGCGAGCGCAGCAGCTCCTCGCGCACCTGCTCCCACACTCCGAGGCCCTTGAGCGCCGAGACGAGGTTGCGGTTGACCTCGAGGAACTTGCCCGAGCTCGTGGTGCGACTGAACAGCTGGGAGAACTGCGGGTCCAGTCCCGGCGTGGTGCCGGCCACCAGCCCGATGGACGCGGTGGGCGCGACGGCCATGAGGGTCGCGTTGCGCATGCCGCCGGCGACCTTCTGCCGAAGGCTCTCCCAGTCCAGGCGCGAAGTCCGGTCCACCTCCACGGCGACGCCGCGGTCTGCTTCCAGGTCGGAGATGGTGTCGAGCGGGACCTGCCCGCGCGACCAGCCCGAGCCGGCGAAGTTCGGGTAGGCGCCCCGAGTACGAGCAAGGTCGGCGCTCTCGTCGATGGCGGTGTGGCTGATGAACTCGGTGACCCGGTCGATGAGCTCGAGTGACTCCTCACCGCCGTAGGTGATGCCGAGCCGCTCGACGACGTCGGTGAAGCCCATGACCCCCAGGCCGATGGCCCGGTTGGCGTCGTTGGAGTGCTCGGACTCGGGCACCGACGAGAGCGTGATGTCGATGAGGTTGTCGAGCTGGCGCACAGCGGTTCGCACCGTCGCCTCCAGACGGGCCCAGTCAACCGCGGCGTCGAGGTCGAGGAGCTGGCCCAGCGACCCACCAGGGTCAGCGGCGTCCGCGGGGTCGATGGTCAGGTGGCGCGAGAGGTTGACCGAGGCCAGGTTGCAGACCGCGGTGTTCTCCCGGTCCTGGGGCAGCGTGATCTCGGTGCACAGGTTCGACAGGTGGATCGTTCCCGTGTTGTCGTTGAGCGCCCGCAGGTTGATGGTGTCCTTCCACGTCAGCCACGGGTGGGAGGCCGTCTGCAGCGCGACCAGGATCGCGGTGAACTGCTCGCGGGCGCGGATGGTCCGGTATGCGCGCAGGCGTCCTTGCTCGGCCAGCTCGATGTACTCGGTGTACCGGCTGCTGAACGCGGCCCCGGTGAGCTCGACCAGGTCGGGGGTCTCGAGCGGGTCGAACAGGTACCACGTCTCGTCGCGCTCGACCCGGCGCATGAACTCGTCCGAGATCCAGACGGCGGTGTTGGCTGTGCGGGTGCGGCGGTACGGGTCGCCAGCTTGTTGGCGCAGGTCGAGGAACTGCGGGAAGTCGAGATGCCAGTTCTCCATGTAGAAGCACAGCGCCCCGAACTTCTTGCCGCCCCGGGAGATCGCCCGAAGGGTCGAGTCGATGGTGTGCATGAACGGGATCGGGCCCGTGGACGTGGTGTTGTTGCTGCGGATCGGGGAGCCCTCCGAGCGCAGCTTGGTCACCGACAGCCCGATGCCGCCGGTGCCCTTGGTGATCCACATGACATCGCGCACGCTCTTGGCGATGTGCTCGATGTCGTCCTCCATCTGCATCACGAAGCAGTTGGACAGCTGCGGCTGCGGGGTGCCGGCGTTCACGAGCGTCGAGCCGGCCGGCAGGTACTCCAACCGCGCCATCGCGCGGTAGAAGCGCAGTGCCACCTGCGTTGGGTCCTCCTCGTTGAGTGAGAGGCCCATCGCAACCCGCATCCAGAAGTACTGCGGCACCTCGACGTCGGACCCGCCCGGGCCTGTGAGCAGGTAGCGGTTGCGCATCGTCGTGACGCCGATGTAGGTCAGCAGCTCGTCATGCTCCGGGTCGAGAGCGTCGGCGAGGCGCTCGAGGTCGAAGGTCTTGGCCAGACGTGAGTCCAGCAGACCGTCCTCGACGGCCTCACGGACGTAGCCCGGGAAGCGGGCCTGGTGCAGCAGGGTGAGCTCACGCGGCGACTCGTAGCCACCGAGGACGCGCTTGTAGATCGTCTTGAGGAGCAAGCGCGCCGCGACTCGGTCGAACGCGGGATCGTCCTTGACGTTCTGGGCAGCGACCTGGATGGCGGCCTGGTCCAGCTGTTCGGTCGTGATGCCGTCGAACAGGGTGATGGCGAGCTCGGAGGCGATCTGGACCGTCAGCCCGACGGCATTGTCCAGTCCTTCCGTGGCGCGCTCGACGGCGCGATTGATCCGATCGGCATCGAACGGCTCACGCGACCCGTCCCGCTTGGTCACCGAGACACGTGACGGAGGGGCCGGCTTCGCATGTCCCAGCCCGTGGGCTGACCCGCCTCGGTGCTGATCGTCCGTCTGGGTGCGGGTTCCGGGCGCAGGTGCGGCCCGGTCGATGGCGTCCTGCAGTGGGGTGTTCACGGCTGTCTCCTCGCAGCGTGGGCGAACGGGCCGCCAGACCAGAGGAGACGCGTGGAGTCAGGTGCACGTGTGCGAGGTCGAAAGGGTCGTCCCACACGCGGTCAGCCGATGCCCACGAGCCCTCCCTCGGGGCTGTCGGACCACCGCGTGAGGCTCACGCGGTGCGCTGGCAGGTCTTCGGACTCGTGGGCGTGCACACCGCCCGACATTCATCGGACGGTTCGTCTCCTACTGGTCGCCGCTTCCCAGGCCTGATCGGCCCAGTGCTGTTGACGACGGTCGTTCCCACTCACCGCTGCGGGGCAGTCCCGGATTCACACCGGGTTCCCTCTTGCGACGGCATCTCTGGCTGAGATGCCGAACCAGCTGCAGAGCAAACACTATCCCTAGTGATTGTTGACGCTGCTCACCCCACATGTTGCGCGGCGTGTCGCAAGTCGCTCGTCCGCCTTCAGGCCGTGTCACCGAGGGCACGTGTGTGCCGGGCTAGGCTTAGGCCCCAACTGAACACCAGCCCGTGTGACGGGGAAGCCGGTCCAAGTCCGGCACTGTCGCGCAACCGTGGGTCGCCAGTGGCGACGAGTCGGGTCACCGCCGCGGGCTGCATCATCCATCCGATCTGTCGCGTCAGCAGGCGGAGCGCCGATTCTCGGTTCTCCGCGCTGTGCGGAGAGGACAAGCCATGGCCGCACCCAGCCCCATCACGGACGTGCCCGCCCGACCCGCCTCGGTCGGTGGCCCTGACGCCGTGGACGCGCGGGCAAGCCGCGTCGTGCTCTCGCACGTCATGGGCCACCAGGACACCAACCTCTACGGGTCCGTGCACGGCGGCGCGGTGATGCGCCTCATCGACGAAGCCGCCGCAGCCGCAGCAGGTCGACACGCCGGCATGCCCGCGGTCACCGTCGCCGTCGACGGCATGCACTTCCTCGCACCTGCTCACATCGGCGACCTGGTGACCGCCCGCGCGCAGCTGATCACCGTCGGCCGCACGTCCATGCGCGTCCAGGTCGTCGTCACCGCCGAACGCTGGAACGACCTCGGCCCCGTCGTCATGGTCGCCACTGCCGAACTCGTCTTCGTGGCCGTCGAGCACCAAGGCAACCCCCAAGACGTACCCCCGTTCGTCGCAGGAGACCTCGAGTGGCTCTACGAGACGACGACCGAGCCGCACCCCGACCACACGTTCGTGCCCGCCGAGATCGGCCAACGGCCCCGACGTCGACGCGACGCCGAAGCGAGCCCTTCCACGCTCAGCGACTTCTGAGTGCCTCGCCGGACTTGATGCCTGCTGTTCACGGCGGACCGGCGGTCGCGGCGGCACCGGTCGGCCGGTGGATGACAAAAGACAACCCCGCCCCTCCTGCAGGTTTCCGCAGGTGGGACGGGGGTCCATCTGGTGGAGCTGAGGGGATTCGAACCCCTGACCTTCTCATTGCGAACAGGTGCCGGGCCGTTGTCGTGCTCGTCCTGGTGCTGCGCATGCGTTACCTCGGCACCGCTGAAGGGTGGGGGTTTCGGGGCTCGGGGGACACCCGGGGGACAGGGATGAAACGCGCGCGCCTGCGCAGTGATCGGAGCTCACCCGGCTGGGTGGTGCCGCGCAGACGGCGTTTGAGCCAGTAATGGAAACTCCTCACCGAATCGGATCCCGAGTCCGTGTCGCCTCGCAGACGGCGGCAATAGCCGAAGGGCCCATCCAGCCGCCCTCTAGCATCGAAGCAGCACGCTCGCTCGGGACCGGGGGTCTGGCATGTGGCGCAGGCTGTGGTGGATCGCGGGCTGTGCCGTGCTGCTCGTCGCGGTGGTGGCGGTCGCGAGTTGGGTGGCGCAACGGAAGTCCATTGAGGAGTACTCCGCGCCGATCACTCCTTCGTACGTTGTCGCGCCGGAGAGAGGCGCGGACCCGCGAACCGTCATTGTCGTCTTTCCCGGGCATGAGTCCGGTTACTGCGTGGGGCAGTTCCTCATCACTGCCGCTGAATCGCCAACGCGGGTTGTCGTGAACCAGGTGAAGGCCCGCACCATCGGTAAGGACGAAGGGTGCGCCGACGTTGGGAGCGACGGCGTGACTGCGGGCGACGCCCTGCAGCTTCAGGCTCCGTTGGGTAACCGCACCGTCACCCGGGCGCAGGACGGCAAGCAGCTCGAGGTCCGGCAGTCCTGACGCCGGCATTGGCGGCAGGAATCCTCGACGCGCACCACAACGGGCGCCGCATCAGGTCCGCACCGAGTTGCTCAGCGGCGACGAGCATGCCCGCTCTTCGGAACGACCACTGATCGCGGCATGGTCGGACGTCGTCCGACGCGGCATAGTCGGCCGTTTGGCGAAGGGCTCTCCGATGCTGGCGATGGTCCTGTGCATGACCGACCGGCGTTGCTCCGCTTGGGAGTATGGATGTCCTGTCCCGGGCGTAGGGGCCTCTGCACTACTGCCGGTTTCTAGGGCCTGATCCCGAATGGTCCCAGCGCGCCGGCGTCGACGCGCAGTGACTCGAACATCGCGTAGGCGTTGTCGAAGGTGAAGACGTCTGCTCCTGCCAGCCTGCCGAGGTACTTGTCGACGATGGGGGCGGCTGATTGCTGCGCGGCCGCGTCGAGATAGGTCTTGAAGATCGCCCAGGCGTTGCCCGACGGTCCGTACTTCTGGAAGAACGGTGTGGGGTCGAGGGACGCCAACGTCTGCCTTGTGCTTGCGTCCAGATCCCGGATGTACTGTCGCTGCAGGTTGCCGTCGGCGCGGACTCCGAGGCGGCCGAGGTGGCCGCCGACGAGGGTTGTCCAGCGGTATTCCATGGCGGTGTCGTGTGCGCGCACCCAGCCTGGAATGTCTTGTGACACGGCCAGGTTCTTGAACGGCACCCAGCCCGGGAAGAGGATGTCGACCACCATGAGCGTGCGTTGCCTCGGCGCGTAGATGAAGATGTTGTCCGGCGTGTGGTTCGGCCCGTGGTAGGCCAGTTCAAGCCGATCAGTGCCGACCTCGAGGACGTGCCGGTCTTTGAACGTCAGCGTCGGAGCCGGACGGTTCGGGTCGCCGGCCTCGAGCAGTAGTCGTCGGTTCTGCTCATGTCCGACGCGGAGCACGTCGTCGCCGAAGATCGAGGATGCCCCGATGTGGTCGGCATGGAAGTGCGAGTACACCAGGTGGGTCACGGTGGACGGTGTACCTGTCTTGGTGGTGACTTGCTTGATCGCGCGCAGCAGGTTGTGACCGATGGTAGGAGGCGCGTCCACGACAACCACGCCGTGCGCGGTGGCAAGGAACATCGACTGGTAAAACCCGTCCGTCACCCAGTACAGGTTGTCCTTGATCGGGCCGACGAAGTAGCCATCAGCGTTCAGCGCCGGACCGAGGGCACTCGGCGGAACGGGCGCGAACGACGGAAGGGCGCCGGCCGAAGCCGGGGCCGCGTCTGCGGGCGCGGCGCTTGCCGTGATCAGTGTCGGGCCGAGAACGGCTGCTGCAGCTGGCGCTGCTGCCCCGAGCGCGGCGCGTGCGAGAAAGCCACGCCGGCTGGGGTTTGTCGCCGATTGCGGGATGTCAGTCATGAGGTGGTCCTTTCCGCTGGCGCGGCCCCGGTCCCTGCGCCGTGATCTGCGTGGCGTCGCCGCTGCGGTGATCGATTCGAGGTCAAGAGTCATGAGCCGCGCCGACGGACGTGGCTCTGGGGCGCTGTCTGTTGCAAGGGGCCGGCATGAGCACGTCGGACGCAGCTGCCCAAGGAACATGTGCCCGACCGACTCAGCGGGACAGGTCGAGAAGTCGCCGTCTCGATTGAGTCTCCTCGCCGCGGGGCGGCCTCGCAGGCGTTTGCACCCTTCGCACGTCCTCGCTAGGCACGAGCGATCAGCGGCATGGCGGACGAGGAGCGGGCCAGCCCGTCGCCGCTCAGCCATGGCGCTTCGGGTGGGAGATCCGGGCGGCACCCGGCCCGGCCGGCCGGCCTGGCTCTGCCTAGCGACGCGGCGGGCAGGAGGATCCACTGACGGGCAACGCACACGACCTGGACGTGCTCAACGGGACCTTCGGTGCTGTCGAGCACGGCCCGCTCCGTCACCTCGGCCACGGCGCCACACTCCGGACACGTCGTCATGTCGAGCGCCGGTCCGCTCGGGTTGTTCTGGTCTTCCACGAGACCCCTCCTGCCCCCATGCCTCGAGCCCGCCGGCCTCTGAACCCGTTTAGCAGCCCCGCTCGAGCAGTTCTCTCGCTCGCTGCGCCCCAGGGGCGATCGTGTCACCGCATGGCGAACGAGCGCCGCGCCGAAGTCCCGCTCCAGCTCCTCGCGGCCCACGGGAGAGGCTGGGCCAAAAACTGAAAGCACGGCTTATCCACGCTAAGCGACACGGGACGAACGCCCGACGAGCGGCATTTCCGGACGTTCACTTGGTGAAGTCGCGGCCCCTCTCGAGGCCGCTGATCACGTCGTAGCGGACGCGCCATGACGACCACGACGTGGCAACCACTGTGTCCTCCTCGAGGGCGACCGTGACCCAAGCGTCGCCTTCACCCTCGGGAGGGCGCGCCTGCCATGAGACCGTGCCGCCGGGTTTCCGACAAAGAACAGCCGAGATGTAGCCGTCCTCGGTTTCCGGGAGCTCGAGTTCCAC
>NZ_JBFRFG010000010.1:0-138338 GCF_052114705.1 Terrabacter sp. 2YAF2 | reverse complement strand
CCGCCAGGTCTTCACCAGCAACGACGAGCGAGCCTCCGCCCTTGCACCCTGGCTGCATGAGTACAACACTCGACGACGCCACACCGCCCTGAAAGGCCTCCCCCCGATCAGCCGTCTGTCACCAACGTCGTGACCGGGTACAGCTAGGACGCCGGGATCGTGATCTCGTCGAGGGCGGCGAGGTCGGAGACGGTCGGCTGCCACGACCCGGCCCGCACGTTGTCGTGCACCTGCTCGGGACGGGTCGCCCCGGCGATGACCGAGGCCACCGCAGGCTGGGCAGCGAGGCCGCCGATGGCCACGTCGATGAGCCGCAGACCGCGCTCCGCGGCATACCCCTCGAGACGCTCGATCGTGTCCCAGTCCGCCGAGTCGAGGCGCTCACCCATCGATGCGAGGCGGGTCCCTTGCGGCGCCGCCTCGCCGCGCCGGTACTTACCGGTCAGCAGGCCCGATGCGAGGGGGAAGAACGGCAGCAGCCCGACCCCGACGTGCTCGCAGGCCGGCACCAGCTCCTCCTCGACGTCGCGCTCGAGCAGGGAGTACTCGTTCTGCGCCGAGACGAAGCGTTCGGTGCCGGCCGAACGAGCGGTCCAGTCGGCGTCCACGACCTGCCACCCGGTGAGGTTGCTGCTGCCGATGTAGCGCACCTTCCCCTCACGCACGAGCTCGTCGAGGGCGGCGAGGGTCTCGCCGATCGGCGTGTGCGGGTCGGGACGGTGCAGCTGGTAGAGGTCGATCCAGTCCGTGCCGAGACGTCGGAGGCTGGCCTCCACCGCGGTTCGCACGTAGCGCCGTGAGCCCCGCACCCCCCAGTCGGGTCCGTTGGCACCCTGCATGTCCATGCCGAACTTCGTTGCCACCACGACGTTCTCCCGCTGCTTGCCCAGTGCCGCACCGAGCAGCTCTTCGCTCGCACCGAGGCCGTAGATGTCGGCGGTGTCGAAGAGCGTCACGCCTGCGTCGATCGCGGCGTTCACGACGGCGGTGGTGCCCTCCTGGTCGAGGCGTCGTCCGAAGTTGTTGCAGCCCAGGCCAACCGTCGAGACGGTCAGTCCGCTGTCGCCGAGCTGGCGGTAGGTCATGTCGTTGGTCTCACGTGTCGTCACCGGACCAACGTATGCCGCGGGGCGGGCTCGCAACAGGTGGGGGCTCCGCGCGCAGGACAGAGGTCGGCAGCCTCGCCCACAGGCCTGTGGCACACGGCAGGAGCCCTCGGCGTCCCGGAGACCGGGACACCGAGGGCTCGTGGACAGCCCGCTGCCGGACGTCAGTTCGGCTGGACGAACACCGCGACCGTGCGGGCGGGCACCGAGAAGGAGCCGCTGCCCGAGTCGTAGGCCGCCTGCCGGACGACGCTGTCAGCGCCGTTCGCCTGGACCGGGCTCAGCCGGACCGGGCCGGTGAGGCCGGGCACCTTCTGGCTCACGGCCTCGGGCGTCGCGTTGAAGACGACGACCGCGCCGCGCAGGGCGGGGTCGACGTCCGCACCCTTCGTGTCGTCGATCCGCATGACGATGACGCCCTGCTTCGCGTCGGCCGTGCCGGAGACCGGGAAGGTCACCTTGGCGTTGATGGCGGCAGCGTTGCCGAGCCGGAACAGCTTGGTGCTGAAGCGAAGTCGCAGCAGGTCCTGCGCCATCGCGTCGGCGCTGCGCACGTCGGCCGCCGTCGGTTTGAGCGACGGGTTGGCGAGCAGCGGCTTCATGAAGGGCCACTTCGCGGAGTTCTGCTCCTGCGGGGGCAGGCCGTGACCGAAGCCGTTGTCGGCGCCCGTCCAGTCGAGGCGGTTGAACCAGTCACCACTGTCGTAGGAGTCACGGTTGAGCGACTTGCTGCGCAGCAGGTCGGCTCCGGCGTGCCAGAACGACGGCGTCTGCGCGAGGGCGGTCGTCGCGAGCGACAGGGTGTTCATCCGCACCCGGTCCTGCATCGAGGTGGCCACGGGCAGCTTGTACGTCAGCGAGTCGAAGAGTGTCTCGTTGTCGTGGGCGTCGACGTAGCTGACGACCTCGTCAGGCTGGTCGGCGTAGCCGGCCGGGGCTCCGTTGTAGTCGACCTGCGTGCCGTTGACGACGGCTCCCGTCTTCTGGCTCCGGAACGTGAACGTCTTGAGGTTGCCGGCCAGCCCGAGCTGGACGAGGTCGGTGTCGCTCCCGAGCCGGGTGGCCGCGTCGGCGTTGATCGGCGCCCCGTTGGGGTCGGTGGCCTCGCCGGAACCGAAGCCCTGACGACGCGGGTCCTCGTCGAACGGGCCGCCGCCGCGCACTCCGTCGCGCAGACGGTCGGAGAAGGTGCCGATACCCGTCCCGCCGAGCTGTCCCTGCGTCGCCTGGACGAAGAGCTTGTTGTTCGCCACCTCGCCGAAGTTCCAGCCCTCGCCGTAGAGGTAGATGGACTTGCCGTCCACGCCGTCCTTCTCGAGCGTCAGGGCATCGAGCGCCGAGCGCACCGCGAGCATGTTGGCCCGGCTGTGGTGTCCCATGAGGTCGAAGCGGAAGCCGTCGACGTGGTAGTTCCGGGCCCACGACACGACCGAGTCCACCATGAGCTTCTCGCCCATCGCGTGCTCCGTCGCGACGTTCTGGCAGCACGTCGAGGTCTCGACGGCACCGGTCGCATTGAGCCGCTGGTAGTAGCCGGGCACGATCTTGTCGAGCACGGACTTGTCGCCCTGGCCCGACTGGGCCGTGTGGTTGAAGACCTGGTCGAGCACGACGCGCAGCCCGTCCTGGTGCAGCGCCCCGACCATGGTGCGGAACTCGGCCACGCGCGATCCGCCGTCGGCCGCCTTGGCACTGGAGGCGTACGACCCGTCCGGCACGCTGTAGTGGTAGGGGTCATAGCCCCAGTTGAAGGCGTCCTTGGATGCGACGGCGCCGACGCACTTCTGCTGCTCCTCGCTGTCCGGAGCGTACGAGGCGAGGTCGCACTTCGGCGTCTCCTGCTTCGCCGGGTCCTCCTCGATGGAGGCGATGTCGAAGCTCGGCAGCAGGTGGACGGTGTTGAGTCCGGCCTTGGCCAGCGCCTTGAGGTGCGCCCGGCCGTCGCCGTCTGCCGCGAAGGCGAGGTAGCTCCCGCGCTCGGTCGCGGGGACCTTCGCGTCGGACATCGAGTAGTCGCGGATGTGCAGCTCGTAGATCGTCGAGTCGACGTCCTGCGCCAGCTTCGGCGACGGCGTGCTGCGCCACGTCGACGGCATGAACGCCGGGTCGCGCAGGTCGACCGCGACGGACCGTGTCGAGTTCAGCGTCAGCGCGACCGAGCTCGGGTCGGTGACGACGTTGGTCTCGACCTTCCCGGTCGTGGGCGCCCACACCTTCACCTCGTAGAGGTAGCGGGCGTTGCGGGCCGAGGCGCCGAGGGCTGTGGTCCAGGCCCCCGACCCGTCCCGGGTCATGGCGGTCCGGTGGGCGGTGGCGACCGGCTGGTCGGCGCTGCCCGCGGGCCAGGTCAGCAGGGTGACCTGCTGGGCGGTGGGTGCCCACAGCGAGAAGCCGACCCGGCCCGAGCCCGAGAAGCTGACGCCGTAGGAGCGCGTCCGGGCGGACGCGGCATACAACGCGTCGAGCGCGATGGCCGTCTGGGCGCCCGTGGCGTCGAGGAGCGACCCGTTCGAGTCGTACATCGCCACGGCGACCTGACCCTTGAGGATCTCCGGCAGCTTGCGGGCCGTCGCCTTGTCGAGACGCAGGGCCACGGCCCCGGCGAGCTCGGGGTGGGCGGCGAGCAACGAGGCAGGCAGGCCGGCAGGGTCACGGGTCAGGGTCGCGACCGAACCGCCCGTCACCGCCTCGGCGTCGACGCCGAGGCCACCGTCGGCCGACCAGTGCAGGCGCCAGTTCAGCGTCGCCGGGTCGGTGCCGGCAGGCAGGGCCGAGGCGGGCCAGGCGACGAGGTCGGGACCGACGACGTACGCCTTGGACTTCGTCAGGTCCGGGGCGGCCCCGGGCCGGGACGTCTTGACCGAGATCGCGTGCGTCGACAGGACGTACGTGATGGTCGTCAGGACGCCGTCAGAGGGCACCGAGAAGGCGATGTTGGCGCCGCCCGGCGCACCACCGGCGCCGTAGTTCTCGTCCCAGCCCAGACCGTGGGCGACCTTGAACTCGTAGTTGCCGGCCGGGATCTGGTCGGTGGTGAAGGTGTAGGTGCCGTCACCGTCGGGGTCCTGCAGCCACGAACGCATGCAGTCCGGTGCCCAGTCACCGGGGCAGCCGAGCTTGCTCTGGAAGCTGCCGGCCGCCGTGATGATCGGGTTCTGGGCGTCGCTCGTGACCCAGTGCGTGCGGTGGTCGTAGTAGAAGTTGACGGGCTTGCCGCCGGGCGCGGTGTAGGCGATGTTGCCCGCGCCCTTGACGCCGCCCACGCCGTAGTTCTCGTCCCACGACTTGTTGATGGCGGCCTTGTACTCGTAGTCGCCGGCGGGGATCGAGTCGGACCGGCCCTTCCAGATGTCGTCCTTGGGGTCGAGGGCCAGCTGCGCCTGAGCGCAGTCCGGCTGCCAGTCGCCGGGGCATCCCATCTCGGAGTTGTGGCTGCCCGGGACGCTGACGTTGTCGGGCTGGGTGACCGGGCCGACGCCGCCACTCCCGCTGCTCCCGGCGGTCGTCGGCTCGCCGACGATGCCGTAGGTGGACGTCGCCGACACGTGTCCGGCGAGGTCCTTCGCGACCATTCGGTACTCGACCAACGTCCCCTTGGCGAGTCCGGACACGTCGTGGAAGACGCGGTACGGGGCGTTGTCGTCGGTGCCGATCGGCGTCCAGGCGGACGTGCCGACCGGGCGCTGGAGGAAGGTCACCTCGGCGAACGTGTTGCCGGGCAGGGCCGCGCCGATCTCCGCACGGCCACCCACGACGCCACCCGCGCTCGGCGACGTCGGGTAGATCGCCGGGGCCGACTTCGGCTGTGCCATCGTCCCGTTCGCGCGGTAGACCGCCACCGACAGCGGCGGGACGGTCACGGTCACGCGGCCGTCACGTGCCGCCCGGAGGTCGGCCGTGCCCCCGAGGAGGGGCACGAACTTCGAGCCCGCCGAGTAGGTGGAGAAGGTCGCGGTCTTGGCGGTCGTCGCGTTGTTGGCGACGACGACGTACTCGCGCCTGGCTGCCTTGTCGATACGGCTGACCGCGTAGATGCCGGCCGCGTCCGAGGCGTACCGGTGCACCTGGGCGCCGTCGGCGAGCGCCGGGTTCGCCGCCCGCAGCGCGGAGAGCGCCTTGATCTCGCGGTAGAGCGGGGCGGACGTGTCGTAGTGAGCGGCCGTCCCGGCCGGCTTGCTGCTGCCGACGACGACGTCGTCCTGGTAGATCGGCGTCTTCGTGGCGAACATGTCCTGGCGGGCACGCTTGTCGCCGAAGTCGCTCGTCGGCCCGGTGAAGCCCTGCTCGTCGCCGTAGTAGACGACCGGTTGGCCGCGGGTCAGGAACATCAGCGACGTCGCGAGCCGGTCCCGGGCGAGCAGGTCGTCACCCGTGGCGCCCCCGGCGAGGAGCATCGCACCGACTCGGCCCATGTCGTGGTTGCCGAGGAACGTCGGCAGCTCGTAGGCGTTCGAGTCGGTGTCGGTGTAGTAGTCGTCCCCCGCGAAGAGGTCGCGGATGCCGGTGGTCGCCTTGCCCTGCGCGAAGCCGAGCGCCGCACCCTGGAAGCCGAAGTCGAGCGTCGCAGGCAGCTTGCCCTTCGTCGTGAACTGGCTCGTGTAGGCCGGGTTGCCGTCGTAGACCTCGCCGAACATGAAGAAGTTGTTCTTGCCGGTCGCCTTCGCGTGGTCGAGGATCGCGGGCGAGAAGGACTGCCAGAACGGCATGTCGACGTGCTTGACGGTGTCGATGCGGAAGCCGTCGACCCCGAAGTCGACCCACGACTTGTAGATGTCCTCCATGCCCGAGACGACCTTGGGGTTCTCCGTGAAGAGGTCGTCGAGGCCTGAGAAGTCGCCGTACGTGGCGGACTCGCCGGCATACGTCGAGTCACCGCGGTTGTGGTAGAGAGTCGTGTCGTTGAGCCAGGCGGGGACCTTGACGTCCTTGTCGGCGTCGGCGACCTTCGGCACGTAGGGGAACGACGTGGCCGGGGACATCGCCGGGAAGCAGTCGGGCGCCGTGGCGCCGCCCGTGCAGGCCGGCTTGCCGGCAACCGCGGCGTCGTCGAACGCGTTGCCCTGGACGTCCTTGTACGGCTTGGTGGCCTTGTTGACGTAGGTGTACGAGCCGCCGTCGTAGGAGATGACGTCGGCCGTGTGGTTGGTGATGATGTCGAAGTAGACCTTCATCCCCTTGGCATGGGCGGCGGAGATGAGCGTCTTCATGTCGGCGTTCGTGCCGAGGTGGGGGTCGACCTGCGTGAAGTCGGTGATCCAGTAGCCGTGGTAGCCGGCGCTCGCATCGGAACCACTCCCCTGGACGGCGCGGTTCTTGAACGACGGGGTGAGCCAGATGGCGGTCGTGCCGAGACCCTTGATGTAGTCGAGCTTGCCCGCCAGGCCCTTGAGGTCACCACCGTGGTAGAAGCCCTCGTTGGTCGGGTCGAAGCCCGTCGCGAGAGGGCCGCCCGTCAGACCGCCCTGGTCGTTGGCGGTGTCGCCGTTGGCGAAGCGGTCGGCCATGACGAAGTAGAAGCGTTCCTTCGTCGCGAGATTGCGCAGCGACGGGGTCGCGAGCTTCGAGTCGGCCTTCGTCGCAGCGCCGGGAAGGTCCGTGGGTGCTACGCCGACGGCGTGCGTCGTGTCGTCGTAGGTGAAGCGCAGCGTGGCCGGAGCCGTGAGCACGAGTGGCACGTTGCCGCTGCCCTGGCCGTAGCTCTCACCCCACGAGTGGTTGATCGCGACCTTGAGCTCGTAGCTGCCCGCGGGCACCCGGAACTCGGCGGCATACGAGCTCGTGCCGGGCACGAGCGCGAGGTCGGTCTTGGTGCAGTCGGGCTGCCAGTCGCTGCTGCAGCCGAGCTCGTCCTGCAGGCTGCCGACGAGGGTGGCCGTGCGCGGGGCGTCGGCTCGGGCTGTCGGCGCCCCCGCCAGCGGGACGGCGAGTCCGGCCAGAACGAGGGCCGAGATGCTGGCGACGGACAGGGCCGGGCGACGGCGCATGCGCACTCCTTTGTGGGCGGGGTCGCTCACACGCCCGTGTCTGGACGCTCGACCACCGGGGAGAACCTAGCGCCCATATCGGACATCGCGCCAGACTTGGACTGCAAAATCTTGCATCCGTCTTCAAGAAGTTGCGATTCCTCGCACCCCGCCTCAGGCTGCGGGCGGCGGGGCGAGCGCGTGCACCGCAGAGCCGAAGTCCTCGACGCGCCTGACGACCACGGGCCCCTCGGGCGCCGCGAGCCCACCAGCCCACCCCGGGCCGCCGATGACGACCTCGAGCGGCCAGTCGACGACCTCGAGCTGACGCCAGAACGGTTCGTCCCGTGGGCGCGGCAGCGAGGCCCAGAGGAACACCGCACGCGGCCGGGACTGACGCAGCGCCGAGATGAGGGCGTCCGCCGGCACGCGCGGTCCGAGGAAGAGGCTGGCCACGCCGTTGCGTGCGAGCTCGGCCTCGAGGGCGACGAGGGGCAGGTGGTGCAGCTCGTCGTCTGCACCTGCGAGGACGACCGGCAGACCCGCCACCCGGAGCCGGTGGTCCCGGACGACCGCGCGGAGCTCGGACTGGATCAGCTCACTCGTCAGGTGCTCGGCCTGCACGCCCACCCGCCCCTCCTGCCAGAGGTCACCCACCTTCCGCAGGGCCGGCGCGAAGACCTCGACCCAGGCCTGGCCGGCGTCCCGACGACGAAGGACCCTCCGGAGGAGCAGCGACAGGGTGCCGGCGTCGAGGGCACTCGCAGCGCCGACGAGAGCGTCCACCAGGTCGGTGGCGTCATGCTCGGACGGGCTCGCATCTGCGGGCTCCTGTCCGAGCCCGTCGACACCCATGGCGAGCACCGAGTCGGCGGCGCTCTGCGCCGGCACGCCCTGGGCCGTGAGCCGGGACATCAGCTCGACGCGCCGGATGTCGAGCTCGGTGTAGCGGCGATGGTTCCCGCTGGTGCGAACGCTCGGCCCGACCCCGTGACGCCTGTCCCAGGAGCGCAACGTCGGTGCCGCGATCCCGAGACGCTCGGCCACGACGCCGACCGGCCAGCCCAGCTCGGCCGCACGCTCCCCCAGGTCAGGGTCGACGGGGCCTGGCGCGCCGGACCCCGTCGAGCCTGCCGGGTGCGCGTTCATCTCGATCCTCACCGTCACGTTGGTCGCCCGCCACGGGCGGAGCGGTCCGAGATTCCCGTCATGGTCCGCTCCGATGCCGGTCGGGCCCAGTGATCATAAACTTATGCAAGTCTCTTGTGCAATGCATAAGTTCTGCGTAGGTTCTGCATCAGATCGAAGAACCGGACCCGACGGAGGAAGCCATGACGATCACCCGCCTTCCGCGCCCCACCTACTCCTCGTACGAGTGGCAGGAGCAGGGCCGATGCCGCACCAAGGCCGTCGAGCAGTTCTTCGCCGACGACCAGGAGCTCGACCAGCGTGAGCGCCGCGAGCAGACCGAGGCTGCCCGCAGGGTGTGCGGAGCCTGCCCCGTCCAGCAACGGTGTCTCGACCACGCCCTGAGGGTCCCCGAGACCTTCGGCATCTGGGGTGGCACCACACCGACCGAGCGGGCGCAGATGCTCTGGGACGTCGCCGGCTGACCCTCCGTCGCGTCAGCGCACGGCCAGGGCGATGACCTGAGCCGTGGGCAGGGCAGCGAGGGCGGCACCGTCGAGCAGCAGCTTGGCCCCCCGCACGCCTGCTCCCACGACGACCGGGCCGGCCGCGACGACGGCCTCGTCCACGAGCACCGGCCACTCCAGCGGCAGCCCGACAGGCGTGATCCCACCCTGCTGCATCCCCGTCAGCTCCTGCGCCTTCACCTGGTCGGCGAACGAGATCTTGCGGGCGCCGAGGTGCTTGCGCACGACACGGTTGATGTCGGCCCGGTCGGTGGCGAGCACCATGACGGCGGCCAGCGTCGTCTCCTCGCCCCGGCGGGCCTCGACGACGACGCAGTTGGCCGACGCCTCCGGCGCCACGTCGTAGAACTCGCAGAACGCGGCAGTGTCGGCGAGCGTCGCGTCGATGGGCGCCACGCGCGCCCCCGGCACGTGCCCGAGCGCCGCGGCGACGGCCGGCGCGAGCAGGTCGGGTCGCTCGTCAGCAGCCACCCACGTCAGGTTTCCTTCGGCACTGGGCATGCCCCGAGCGTATGCCGCCCGCCCGGCACCGCGCCCACGAGCCACCCCGCGAGGGCCGCCGGCTCGGTCAGTGCGCGAACTCGGCCACGACCGTGGCGGCCGGGACCGATCGCGCCGATCGCCAGCCCGTTCCGGCCCACAGCGCGAGCAGGTCGGCTCGCTCCGCCCGGGCGGACGCCCGTCGCAGCGGGACCGTGACGTGGTGCACCTCGGGATAGGCGGCGGGGGCGCGGCCGTCGAGCCGCCGCATGAAGTCGGTCTCGAGGCCGCGGGCGAGGCGGCCGGAGTAGACCCGCGTCACCGCAGTGCGCTCGTACGCGGGATCCGCGAGCGCCCGCCGGTAGGCCAGGCCGGTCCCCGCCTCGGGGGTCAGCAACAGGGCGGTCCCGATCTGGACGGCATCGGCCCCGGCCGCGCGCACCTGCGCGGCCCGCTCGGGGGTGGAGATGCCGCCCGCGGCGACGATCGGCACGTCCGTGTGCGACCTGACGACGGTGACGAGGTCGAGCAGGTCGGCGCCCGAGGGCTCCTTGACCGGGTCGAGGGTGCCGCGGTGCCCTCCGCCGTCGGGACCTTGGAGACAGAGGCCGTCGACTCCGGCGGCGAGTGCGGCGGCTGCCTCGTCGACGTCGGTGACCGTCACCACCGTCTCGATGCCGGCCCGGCGGAGCTCGCCCAGGACGGCACCACTCGGAAGCCCGAACGTGAACGACACGAGGGGCACCCGTTCACGAACGACGAGGTCGAGCTTGCGCTCCCAGTCGTCGTCGTCGCCGGGCCTCGCCTCACCCGGCTGCACGCCCAGCCCCTCCGCATCGTCCACCAGCGCCGCGCGGTAGGCCGCGACCGCGTCTGCCCGCTCCGAGCCGGTCAGCTCACCCGACCCCACGGCATACGCGTTCGCCTGGGCCGGCACGAAGAGGTTCACCCCGAACGGGCGGGACGACGCGTCCCACACCTCCGCGATGGCCGCCGCCAGCTGCGGAGCGGTGAGGTAGCCCCCCGCGAGGAGGCCGAGCCCGCCGGCCTCACCGACGGTGGCAACGAGCTCGGGCGTCGTGGGGCCCCCGGCCATCGGGGCTCCGACCACACCCGTGTCGAGCGATCGCAGCAGCATGGCCCGACGCTACTCCGCTCCCCACCGCCCGGCACAGGTGCCGGGCGGCAGCGTGGGGAGGGTCACCGGGGTCGGACGACGCGCCCCTCGTCCCACACCGGCTCGGTCGACTCGTAGACGCGACCGTCGGCGCCGAAGACGAGGAAGCGGTCGAAGCCGCGGGCGAACCACCGGTCGTGGGTCACGGCGACGACGGTGCCCTCGAAGCGGTCGAGCCCCTCCTCGAGCGCCTCGGCCGACTGGAGGTCGAGGTTGTCGGTGGGCTCGTCGAGCAGCAGCATGGTCGCGCCCGACAGCTCGAGCAGCAGGATCTGGAAGCGCGCCTGCTGACCGCCCGACAGCGACTCGAACTTCTGCTCGCCCGACCGGGCCAGCTCGTAGCGGTCGAGCGCGCGGGCCGCCTGCTCGCGGGGCCGACCCTCCCGGTGCTCGTCCCCGCGGTGGAGGATCTCGAGGAGGGTGCGACCCATGAGCGACGGGTGCTCGTGCGTCTGGGCGAACCACCCGGGCCGCACGCGTGACCCGAGCCGCACGACGCCGTCGTGCGGGACGGGCACCGGCCGCACGTCCCCGACGGGTTGGTGCTCGCGTTCGGGGTCGGTCCCGCCACATGCCAGCAGCCGGAGGAAGTGCGACTTGCCCGAGCCGTTGCTGCCGAGGATCGCGACGCGCTCGCCGTACCAGACCTCGAGGTCGAAGGGCTTCATCAGGCCGGTCAGCTCGAGGCCGGTCGCGACGATGGCGCGCTTGGCCGTGCGGCCGCCGGTGAGGCGCATCTTGACCGACTGCGTCATCGGCGTCTCCTCGGGCGGTCCCGCCTGCTCGAACTTCGCCAGACGGGTCTGGGCGGCCTGGTAGCGCGAGGCCATGCCGTCGTTGAACTTGGCCTTGACCTTGAGGGTCTGCACGAGCGTCTTGAGCTTGACGTGCTCCTCGTCCCAGCGCCGACGCAGCTCCTCGAGGCGGTCGTTGCGGTCCGCGCGGGCCTGGGCATACGTCGCGAAGCGGCCCGGGTGCACCCAGAGCGTCGCACCGGCCGCGCCCGGCTCGAGCGTCGCGACGCGCGATGCGACGCGGTCGAGCAGCTCACGGTCGTGGCTGATGAACAGCACCGTCTTGGGAGAGGCGACGAGAGCCTCCTCGAGCCACCGCTTGGTCGGCACGTCGAGGTAGTTGTCCGGCTCGTCGAGGAGTAGCACCTCCTCCGGCCCGCGGAGCAGGGCCTCGAGCACGAGCCGCTTCTGCTCCCCACCCGACAACGTCGTGACCTTGCGCCACTGGGCCTGGTCGTAGGGGATGCCGAGCGCCGCCATCGTGCACTGGTCCCAGAGCGTCTCCTGCTCGTAGCCGCCGGCCTCGCCCCACTCGACGAGGGCGTGGGCGTAGGCCATCTGGTCGGCCTCGGAGTCGCGCTCCATCATGAGCAGCTCGGTGCGGTCGATCTCCTCGGCCGCCGAGCGGATCCGGTCGGGCGCGACCGAGACGAGCAGGTCGCGCACCGTCGTGTCGTCGCGGACCTTGCCGATGAACTGGCGCATGACGCCGAGGCCGCCCGAGCGGGTCACCGCACCCTCGTGCGCGGCGATGTCGCCGGCGATGATCCGCGTCAGCGTCGTCTTGCCCGTCCCGTTGGGGCCGATGAGGGCGACCTTGGCGCCCTCCCCCACCCGCACCGAGACGTCGTTGAGCAACGGCCTGCCGTCCGGCAGGCTGAAGGAGACGGAGTTGACGTCGACGTGGCCCACGAGGGTCAAGCCTGTCGTATGCCGTGTGGCCGCGTCACGCGGTTAACCCCACGCCCGCACAGGCTCATCCGGCCACGGGCGCGCGACGGGCCCGGGTGGCGAGCGCCCGCGCCGCCAGCTCGGAGTCGTCCGGGTAGACGACCTCCTCGAGACTGAGCCCGTGGGGCGGCATGACGTGGATGCCGGCAGCCCGCTCGGCACGGTCCTGCAGCGCCCGTGGCCAGTCCGGCCCCCGCCGCCCCTCCCCCACCGGGACGACGGCCCCGACGAGGGAGCGCACCATGGAGTGGCAGAACGCGTCGGCGCGCACGGTGGCGGCCAGCACACCGTCGGCCAGGCGGATCCACGAGAAGTCGAGCAGGGTGCGCACGGTCGTGGCACCCTCGCGCTGCCTGCAGAACGCCGCGAAGTCACGCAGACCGACAAGTGACCGGGCCGCCTCGTCCATCGCGTCGACGTCGAGCGGCTTGCGCCACCAGACCGTGTCGTGGCGACGCAGGGGGTCACGGACCGCGCCGGTGTCGGCGATGCGGTAGAGGTAGCGCCGCTCGACCGCGGAGAAGCGAGCGTCGAAGCCGTCAGGCGCCAGGCGCGCCTCACGCACCACGACGTCAGCCGGCAGGACGCCGCCCAGACGGCTGACGAGGGCGACACCCGGGTCCCGGTCGGAGCGGCCGGGCAGCGATGCCCAGGCCGCAGGGTCGACGTCGACGTGGGCGACCTGCCCGCGCGCGTGCACGCCGGCGTCCGTGCGTCCGGCCACGGTCACGCGTACGGGGTCGGGGCTGCGCAGGACGGTGGTCAGGGCCGCCGACAGGTCCCCCTGGACCGTCCGCAGGCTCGGCTGGGCGGCCCAGCCCGAGAAGGCCGTCCCGTCATAGGCGAGGTCGAGCCGGACGCGCAGCAGGGGCCGGCTCGCCTCGCCCGACCCGCTCGGCGCACTCGACCCGTTCGACCCACTCATGGCGACCGAGCCTAGTCGTCGCGCCGGGAGGCCCCGGCACCGCATGGTCGGCATCCGGTCAACCGGCGGCCGCTGAGGAGCATCCTAGAAGTGGACGTCGGGCAGCGGGCCCGGCCTCCGGGGAGAGGGGGCTTTTCCTATGCACACCACCACACGACGCCGCCTGGCGGCCGTCGGCATCGTCGCGGCACTGACGACGCCCGTCGCCGCCACCGTCGCCTCCACCTCCGCCGCGGCGGCCACCAGCGCAGCGCCCTTCTGCGGGATCACGTGGGGTTCGCTGCCCAAGGCCACCAGCCCCAGCCAGCTGTGGACCGGCAACGTCATCGGGGCACGCACCGGCCAGCACGAGTGCTACGACCGCCTCGTCTTCGACATCGCCCGGGGAAGCGGCCGGCTCGGCTACGACGTCCGCTACGTGGGCGAGCTGACCGGACCCGGCAGCGGACTCCCGATACCCATCAGCGGCGGGGCGAAGATCCAGATCACCATCAACGCCCCGTCCACTCTCAGCACGGGCACGAGGACCTTCTCCGGGTGGCGCACCTTCCGTCAGCTGAAGAACCTCGGCAGCTTCGAGGGCTACACCGACTACGGGCTCGGGGTGCGGGCCCGCCTGCCGATGCGGGTGTTCGTGCTCACCAACGCCGACGGTGGCCGCCGTCTCGTCATCGACGTCGCCCACCGCTGGTAGATCGACAGAGCAGTTCGTCGGCCCCGGAAAGCGAAAGAGCAGCTCGTCCCCAGCGGGACGAGCTGCTCTCTCGATGGTGTCTGAGGCTCAGGAACCGGAGCCGGCCTTCTTGAAGCCGGCCTTCTCGGCGTCCTCGGCCGTCTTGAACCAGACCTCGGCGACCGTCTGGTCGTACCACTGGCCGTCGGGCTCGTGGTAGAGGTTCGAGTCGGCGTTGCCCTTGACGGTGTAGCCCTCGGGTGCCGAGCCGTCCTCGTTCGCGGCGACAGCGCCCTCGGGCAGCTCGGCCGCAGCGGCCTCGTCCGTCGTGTCGCCTGAGTCGGCGTCCTCGGCGGCCTTCGTCTCGGCAGCAGCGGCCTTGGCCTCCTCCTGCTTGGCGGCGCGACGGGTCGCGCCCTCGGCCTCCTTGACCGTCGCCTTCTTGGCCGACAGCGGCTCGCGGACGAGCTCGATGACGACCATGGGGGCGTTGTCACCCTTGCGGGCGCCGATCTTCGTGATGCGGGTGTAGCCACCCTCGCGAGCCGCCATGTCGGGGGCGATCTCGGCGAAGAGGCGGTGGACGACACCCTTGTCGCGCACGACCGTGAGGACACGGCGGCGAGCGTGGAGGTCGCCGCGCTTGGCGAACGTGATGAGGCGCTCGGCGAGCGGGCGCAGGCGCTTGGCCTTCGCCTCGGTCGTCGTGATCTTGTCGTGCTCGAAGAGCGACGTCGCGAGGTTGGCCAGGATCAGCCGCTCATGGGCGGGGCCGCCACCGACGCGGGGACCCTTGGTGGGGGTGGGCATTTCATTTCTCCTAGAAGTCCGACCAGGCCGTTCTCGAGCAGTGTGCCGAGGGCTCGGTCAAGAAGCGGTTGGTCAGAGACGCTCGTCCTCGACGAAGGACTGGTCGTCGTCCTCGTCGTTGTAGTCGTCATCGCCGTAGCCGTCGACGAGGGCCGACGGGTCGAACCCGGGCGGGCTGTCCTTGAGGGCCAGACCCATGCCGACGAGCTTGGCCTTGACCTCGTCGATCGACTTCGCACCGAAGTTGCGGATGTCGAGCAGGTCGGCCTCGCTGCGGCCCACGAGCTCACCCACGGTGTGGATGCCCTCGCGCTTGAGGCAGTTGTAGGAACGAACGGTGAGGTCCAGGTCCTCGATCGGCAGGGCGAGGTCCGCGGCGAGCGCGGCGTCCGTCGGCGACGGGCCCATGTCGATGCCCTCGGCCTCGACGTTCAGCTCGCGAGCCAGACCGAACAGCTCGACCAGCGTCTTGCCGGCCGAGGCCATCGCGTCACGCGGGGTCATCGAGTTCTTCGTCTCGACATCGACGATGAGCTTGTCGAAGTCGGTGCGCTGCTCGACACGGGTCGCCTCGACCTTGTAGGTCACGGTGAGCACCGGGCTGTAGATCGAGTCGACCGGGATGCGGCCGATCTCCTGGTCACCGGACTTGTTCTGCTGCGCCGAGACGTAGCCACGGCCACGCTCGACGGTCAGCTCCATCTCGAGCTTGCCCTTGTCGTTCAGCGTCGCGATGTGCAGGTCGGGGTTGTGCACCTCGACACCCGCCGGCGGCGTGATGTCGGCGGCGGTGACCGCGCCCGGGCCCTGCTTGCGCAGGTACATGACGACCGGCTCGTCGTGCTCCGAGGAGACGACGAGGCCCTTGATGTTGAGGATCATCTCGGTGACGTCCTCCTTCACGCCCGGCACGGTCGTGAACTCGTGGAGCACGCCGTCGATGCGGATGGAGGTGACCGCCGCGCCCGGGATGCTCGAGAGCAGGGTGCGACGGAGGGAGTTGCCGAGCGTGTAGCCGAAGCCGGGCTCGAGCGGCTCGATGGTGAAGCGGCTGCGGTTCTCGACCACGACCTCTTCGGAGAGCACGGGACGCTGTGCGATGAGCACTGTTCATTTCCTTCCCACGGGCGACCGCCATATGACGCCTCGTGAAACTGCCCGGTCGTGATCCGGGCGGGCCGGCTCGCCTCTGTCTGCGAGCCGACCCCAAGGACAAGGGATCCCGTATGCCGTGAAGCGGGCTTCACGGCATACGGCGGGATCCGGACCCGAAAGACCAACGAAACCACGCGGGTCGTTCGGGGGCACTCGGGGGCGCAGGCCGCCAGCGGCCGTGAGCCCCCGAGGGCGTTAGTTCTTCGAGTAGAGCTCGACGATGAGCTGCTCGGTGAGCTGCGAGTCGATCTGCGCGCGCACCGGGAGCTGGTGGATGAGGATCTGCAGCGAGCCGTCGACGACCTGCATCCAGGCCGGGACGGGACGCTCGCCGAACGTCTGGCGAGCCAGCTCGAACGGGAAGCTCTCGACGGACTGCTTGCGGACCGTGATGATGTCGTACTGCTCGACGCGGTAGCTCGGGACGTCGACGCGCACGCCGTTGACCTCGAAGTGACCGTGCGTGACGAGCTGACGCGCGTGGCGACGCGTGCGGGCCAGGCCCGCGCGGTAGACCACGTTGTCGAGACGCGACTCGAGGATCTGGAGAAGGTTCTCACCGGTCTTGCCGGGGCGCTTCGCCGCTTCCTTGTAGTAGCGGACGAACTGCTTCTCCATGACGCCGTACTGGAAGCGAGCGCGCTGCTTCTCCTGCAGCTGCGTCAGGTACTCCTTCTCCTGGATCCGGCGACGGCCGTGCTGGCCGGGCGGGAACGGGCGGAGCTCGAAGTTCTTGTCGCCGCCGACGAGGTCCATCTTCAGGCGGCGGGACTTCTTGGTGATCGGGCCGGTGTAACGAGCCATGTTCCTAGTTCTCTCTCTCGCTCAGTGCCGGATCAGACGCGACGGCGCTTGGGCGGGCGGACACCGTTGTGCGGCGTGGGCGTGACGTCGCTGATCGCGCCGACCTCCAGGCCGGTGGCGGTGAGCGAACGGATCGCCGTCTCGCGACCCGAGCCCGGGCCCTTCACGAAGACGTCGACCTTGCGCATGCCGTGCTCCATGGCGCGGCGGGCAGCAGCCTCGGCAGCCATCTGGGCAGCGAACGGGGTGGACTTGCGCGAGCCCTTGAAGCCGACCTGGCCGGCAGAGGCCCAGGCGATCACGGCGCCGGTGGGGTCCGTGATCGAGATGATCGTGTTGTTGAACGTGCTCTTGATGTGAGCGTGCCCGTGGGCGACGTTCTTCTTCTCCTTGCGACGAACCTTCGTCACGCGAGCCTTGGGAGGCATTTTTCTCCTACGTCAGAACTGAATGTCGGTGAGACGCGATCGCGGAAGCGATCAGCGTCAGCGGGCCTTCTTCTTGCCGGCCACGGTGCGCTTCGGACCCTTGCGGGTGCGCGCGTTGGTCTTGGTGCGCTGACCGCGCACGGGCAGACCACGACGGTGACGCAGACCTTCGTAGGAACCGATCTCGACCTTGCGGCGGATGTCGGCCTGCACCTCGCGGCGAAGGTCACCCTCGAGGCGGTAGTTGCCCTCGAGGAAGTCACGAAGCGCAACGAGCTCGGTCTCACCGAGGTCCTTGACGCGGGTGTTGGGGTCGACGCCGGTGGCAACCAGCGCCTGCTTGGAACGGGTGCGACCGACACCGAAGATGTAGGTCAGTGCGACCTCGACGCGCTTCTCGCGCGGAAGGTCGACTCCAACAAGACGAGCCATGTTGGGTTGTCTCCTGATTTCTGTTTCGCGGAGGTCTGGAGCAGGTCACCGATCCGGGGTCACGGTCCGCCACTCAGAAGGACGGGCCACCGGTCCCCGGCCTCCGTGCCGGGGGTGACGTCCTGCGCCGACACGACGGTCGGTCATCAGGGGCCGGGTGCTGCTTTCATTCACTTGTCTTGCGTGCTGTCGAAAGTCTGTCGACGGCGAGGTGGTGCTTCTGCTCAGCCCTGGCGCTGCTTGTGGCGCAGGTTCTCGCAGATCACCATGACCCGACCGTTACGGCGGATCACCTTGCACTTGTCGCAGATCTTCTTGACGCTCGGCTGAACCTTCATCTGCCTGCTGTCTTCAGATCGCGCACCTGACATCGCGGGCCCCGGAGGGCACGTGAGGGCCAGGCGCTTGGTTGTGTAATCGGGAGTTGGTGCCTCGCACTCGTCCCGGCCGGACACCCCGCTCGCGCGGCGTGGTCGCGGCCGACCCTGGTGCTCAGCGGTAGCGGAAGACGATCCGACCGCGGGTCAGGTCATAGGGCGAGAGCTCCACCACGACACGGTCCTCAGGGAGGATCCGGATGTAGTGCTGTCGCATCTTGCCCGAGATGTGTGCGAGCACCTTGTGACCGTTGGAGAGCTCCACCCGGAACATCGCGTTCGGGAGAGCCTCGACGATCGTGCCCTCGATCTCGATGACACCGTCCTTCTTGGCCATATCCTCCGTCTATCTGTAGCTGGCCGACTCGGACTGAGGCGGCCTTGGGGCGTGCCTTGGTGCCGCGCTCGAGATCGTTCCCGAAGCACAGGCGTGACTCAGGCGCCGAGACACACGACACCCAACGCACAAGAATACGCCAGACGCCGCCGTTCCTGAAATCGGTCCAGCGGCCTCCGGCCCGTCGGGCCAGGGCCGGCCTCAGGACCCGAGCTCGGCACGGCGCAGTCGCACGACCCGCTCGAGGACGTCGTCCGGTATCGGGCGGTCGACCGTGAAGCGGATCGTGCCCTTGCCGAGCGAGAAGCCCTCGAGGTCCGCGGCGACCGCCTCGACGACGGCCGGGCTGAACGGGAAGACCGACAGGTGCTGGGCCGATGCCGTGACGCCGATGAGCGGGCGTCCGCCAACGCGCAGGGCCGGCATGCCGTAGCTCGTGCCCTCCTCCGCGTCAGGCGCGACCCGCGTCGCGACGTCGACGACCCGCTGCAGGGCCTCGCGCTGATCCGGCGCGAGGCCGGCGAGGTAGTCACCCATCGTCCCCATCACCCCACGGTCCCACGCTCGCCACGTCCGGAGGCGACTGTGGCGTATGCCGTGTGCGCGACCGCCGGAGCACGCTCCGCGCCGCGCCGGGTACTGGCCGCGCGGCATACTGACGGGGTGACCGAGACCGGCGACGACGCCACTCCCCCGCCCGCACCCGACGACGAGACCGACCTCGTGAGCGCTCCCCCGAGCGAGGCGGAGTCCGTCGACGACTACTACGCGCGCATCGTTGCCGCGGCGGGCGAGGACGGCCGGCTGCCGGTCGCGGTCGAGGAGATGCCCGGCTGGGACATCTACCCGTACGAGCTCGACGGCCTGCGCCTCAAGCCGGTGCGGCCACCGGCCGACGAGGAGCCCGCGCGACGAGGCGAGCAGGCGTCGGACTGCCACTGCGCCCACGGCTTCGACGATGCCGACGAGTGCCTGGTCTGGACCAACCCGCGCTGGCGGCTGACGCTCTCGCGTGACACCGGGCTGCCCGTCATGCTCACGCTCATGCCGGTCGAGCACCATGACCTGCCCTCGCTGCCCGGCGACCTCGCAGCCGAGATGGGCCAGCTCATCGTCGCGGTCTCGGACGCGGTCGAGCACGTTCCCTCGGTCGGCCGCGTGCAGCTCGTGAAGTACGGCGACGGCGGGGCGCACCTGCACCTCTTCTTCCTCGGCCGCCCCGCCCGGATGCTCCAGTTCCGCGGGTCCCCCCTCATCGACTGGGAGGAGAACCTCCCCCGCGTGCCGCTGGACGTGCTGCAGGCCAACGCCCGGGTGGTCGCCGAGCGGATGGTCGTCCACCTCGGCGGCCGCCCGGGCGGGCTCGGACGGTAGGACCCCTGCGAGCGACAGATTCGGTTCCATCCGTGGCGGACGACCGCCGGCCGGTCGTCAGTGCGGGTGGCTGGCCGGACGCTCGAAGAAGAGGACCGCGACGACGCCCACGACGAGCACCGCGGCCGGGAGCAGCATGGACTCCGACATCGCCGAGGCGAACCCGTCGGCCACCTGCGCCGGCATGGAGGCGCCCGAGGACTGCATGCCACCGAGGTCTCCCGGGATGCCGGGCAGGTCCGCGCTCAGCCGTGCCTGGATGACGGCGGCGATGGCTGCGCTGCCGAGGACCGCCCCGACCTGGCGGGTGGTGTTGTAGACGCCGGAGCCGGCCCCGGCCGACGACAGCGGCAGGTTGCGGGTGGCGGTGGCCCCGAGCGGGCCCCACATGAAGGCGTTGCCCACCCCCATGAGCGCCATCGGGAGCAGGAGCAGCCACGTCTGCGTCGCCGGATGCATGACGAGGGCGAGCCACAGCAGGGAGGCCGAGGTGAGGCCGATCCCGACGGCGGTGATGCCGCGGGGGTGCACCCGGTCCGACATCCGGCCGGCCACCGGCGCCAGGCCCCCGGAGATGACCGCCATCGGGGCGAGGAGCAGGGCCGAGGAGGTGGGCGAGAGCCCCCGGACAGCCTGGGCGTAGAGCATGAACGGGAACGCCATCGCGGTGATCGAGAAACCGATCGTCGTGATCGCGATGTTGGCCAGCGAGAAGTTGCGGTCGCCGAAGAGCCGCAACGGCAGCAGCGGCTCGCGCGTGTTGTGCGCCTGCCACCACACGAAGGCCCCGAGCACGAGCAGCCCGGTGGCGATGAGCAGCGGCACCGAGATGAACCCGGTGATGGTGCCCCAGTCGTAGGTCTCGCCCTCCTGCACGCCGAAGACGAGCAGGAACATGCCCACCGCCGAGAGCGCGACCCCCACCCAGTCGAAGGTGTGGCTGTGGGTCTCGAGCCGCGGCACGAGCCGGGAGGCGAGCACGAAGGCGACGACGCCCACGGGGACGTTGATGAAGAAGATCCACTCCCACCCGGGACCGTCGACGAGCAGACCGCCGACCACCGGTCCGACGAGGATCGCGACGCCGGCGGTCGCACCCCACAGGGCCATGGCCTGGCCGCGCGAGGCTGCAGGGAACGTCCGCGTGATGACCGCCATCGTCTGCGGGGTCAGCATGGCGGCCCCGAGGCCCTGGACGACCCGGGCGAGGATGAGGCCGGTGATCGTGCCGGTCAGGCCGCACCACAGCGACGCGAGCGTGAAGACCGTCAGGCCGACGAGGTAGAGGTTCTTCGGGCCGTAGCGGTCACCGAGCCGCCCGGTGATGAGCAGGGGCGTGGCATAGGCGAGCAGGTAGGCGCTGGTCACCCAGATGACGCTGTTGACGTCGGTGTGCAGCCCCCGCAGGATCGCGGGTGTCGCGACCGACACGATCGTCGAGTCGACGAGGATCATGAAGAAGCCGATGACCATCGCCCAGAGCGCCGGCCACGGGTTGTGCCCTGCCGGCACCCCTCCAAGGGGTGGGGCGGGCGTGGGCCGAGCGGCGCTCCCCCGCCCTTCCTGCTCGGTCACGCCGGTGGTGCGGTCGTCGCCTGCCATGGTGCTCCCCTCGCGCTGCCTCGCGCAGCACCCACGATTGTCCACCCGACCACCGACAGCCGTCACCGCCCCGTCGGGAGCGAGACCCCCGCGAACCGGTCAGGCGTCCGACCAGCGCGTCGCGAGCCACAGGGGGTCGTGGCCGGTGAGCGGGACCATCCGCCACGTCAGGTCGGCATCCGAGCCGCGCAGGCGCGCCTCGATGCGGAAGCGGTGCGGCGACTCGATGGCGATGACCTCGGCGTGGAAGGTGTCGTCATCGACCCAGCCGCCGCTGGAGACGACCGGCAACGTCGCTCCCCCGGCGACCATCTCGCCCTCGCGCCACAGCCCCCGGCCGACGGGCACCCGCAGCCACTCGCCGCGCCGTTTCAGCCCGAGCATGTGCTCCGGCCCGTCCCGGGTCACCGAGACCGCCGTGTAGTCGGCCGCGAGGTCCGAGGCGTCCGAGCGGGTGAACTCGGCGTGCTCCGGCCCCAGCGCGTCACCCGACAAGGCCGGGATCTCGAGATCGGCGAGTCGCTCGGCCAGCTGGTGGTCGGCCGCCTGCGACCCGCCCCCGCCGAGAGCGGGCACGAGGTGCGCCCAGAGCCCGTCGAGCGTCGACTGCATGCGCCACTGCTCCGCCGTGATCGCCACGACGGTGTCGTGGTCGGGAAGGACGACGAGGAACTGGCCGTAGGCGCCGTCCCCCCGGTAGCCGAAGCGCTGCATCCAGAACGAGTACCCGTAGCCCCGGCGCCAGTCCTCGTCGGCGTTCGGGTCCTCGTTGAGTGGACCGAACGCCCGGGTGGCCTCCTCGACCCAGGCCTCGGACAGCAGCTGCCGTCCATCCCACCGGCCGCCGTCGAGGTAGAGCCGGGCCAGGGACGCGATGGCCTCCGTCGTCAGGTGGGAGCCGGTGAAGCCCAGCTCGCGACCCAGCGGGTCGCGGTGCCACGGGATGTCGGGCAGCCCCATCGGCGCGAGCAGCCGCGATCGCAGCATCTCGGCGACGCCGACCCCGGCGAGCCGCCGCACGATGACGGACAGCAGGTAGGTCGCCACCTGGTTGTAGGCGAAGACCGTGCCCGGCGGCCGGGTGGGCTTCGTCGCGAAGACGCGCGGCACCCAGTCGCTGGGGTCGGCGGCGTCGGCGGCGCTCCCGCTCATCCGGTCGAAGACCTGCGGCCAGGCGTCCTCCTCGTGCCCGACCGTCATGGAGAGGCAGTGCCTGACCTGCACCTCGTCCCAGCCGGCGGCGACGACACTTCGGTCCAGCTCCGGGAAGTGGTCGAGCACGCGGTCGTCGAGCGACAGGCGCCCCTCCTGCACGAGGAAGCCCACGGCCGTGGCCGTCACCGTCTTGGAGAGCGAGTACGCGAGATGGGCGCGGCCGGCGGCATACGGCCTCCACCAGCCCTCGGCCACGACGTGCCCGTGGCGCACGACCATGAGGCTGTGCAGTCCGAGGTCGTCGCGCTCGGCGGCGTCGACGAACGCGAGGATGCCGGTCGCATCGACGCCTTGCGCCGACGGGGTGCTGCGAGGAAGGGTCACGAGCGCGAGGCTACGCGCCCGGAGCCCTCAGGTGCGCGAGCGGGTCAGGCGCTCGCGTCGAGGGGCGCGTATGCCGCCCCGACAGCCTCGAGGGCAGCCTTGCCTCCGTCGACGGCCGTGAGGATCCACAGGCCGTCCTCACGCACGGCGACCGAGTGCTCCCAGTGCGCGGCTCGCGTGCCGTCGAGGGTCACCACGGTCCAGTCGTCGGCCAGGACCTTGGTGTCGGTGGAGCCGAGCGTCACCATCGGCTCGATGGCGCCGGTGAAGCCGTCGACGAGCTTGGGCCCGGTCTCGCGCACGGAGTAGTTCGGGATCTGGGGGTCCATGTGCATCTGCGTGCCGATGCCGTGGCCGACGTACTCGTCGATGACGCCGTAGCCCCGGCCGTCGCGCTCGGCCGCTGCCTCGATGCTGGCCTCGACGGCATCACCGACCGCATACAACCGACCGCCGACCTGCATGGCGGCGATGCCGGCGTAGAGGCTCGCCTCGGTCGCGTCGATGAGCGCGACGTCCTCGGGACGACCGGCCTGGCGGCCACCGACGACCGCCGTGAACGCGGCGTCGCCGTTCCAGCCCTTGACCTCGGCGCCGCAGTCGATCGACACGATGTCGCCGGCCTCGAGCACCCGCGGGCCCGGGATGCCGTGGACGACCTCGTCGTTGACGCTGGTGCACAGGGTGTGGCTGTAGCCCGGCACCAGCTGGAAGTTCGGGATGCCGCCGTTGCTGCGGATGAACTCCTCGGCGAGACGGTCGAGCTCGAGCGTCGTCGTGCCGGGCCGCACCTCCCCGGCGAGAAGCTCGAGGGTGCGCCCGACGAGCAGCCCCGCCTCACGCATGAGGACGAGCTGCTCGTCGGTGCGACCCTGGAGCCGGTTGCGGCGTCCGAACATCGGTGGTCCTTCTCGGTGGCTGCGCTGTGGTGCAGCTGTGCTCAGGCGTGCTGCGGCAGCGCCGCGATGACACGGTCGGTGACCTCGTCGACGGCACCCATGCCGTCGACCTTGACGAGGAGACCGACGAGCTCGTAGTGCTGCGCGAGCGGCGCCGTCTCCTTACGGTAGATCGCCTGGCGCTCGCGGATGACGGCCTCGGTGTCGTCGGCGCGACCCTCGGTCTCGGCGCGCTTCAGGAGGCGCTCGACGATGGCGTCCTCGTCGACCTCGAGCTCCAGCACGGCGTCGAGCGCGTGACCGTGACGCGACAGCATGGCGTCGAGAGCCTCGACCTGCCCGGCGGTGCGCGGGTAGCCGTCGAGGAGGAAGCCGTCTTCGGCGTCGTCCCAGGAGAGACGGTCCTCGACGATCTCGTTGGTGATGTCGTCGGAGACGTAGCCGCCGGACTTGATGATCTCGTCGACCTTGACCCCGAGCGGGGTCTGGTCCTTGATGTTGGCGCGGAAGATGTCGCCGGTCGAGATGGCCGGGATGCCGAGGCGCTCGGCGATCCGGGCCGCCTGGGTGCCCTTACCGGCGCCGGGCGGGCCGAGGATGATCAGTCGCATGTCGGGGCCCCCGGGAAGTCGGGAGCGCAGCGAGTGACTTTCTGGGGTGACATTAACGGAGGAACCCTTCGTAGTGACGCTGCTGCAGCTGCGCCTCGATCTGCTTCACGGTCTCCAGACCCACACCGACGACGATGAGGATCGAGGTGCCACCGAACGGGAAGTTCTGGTTGGCACCGACGAGGACGAGAGCCACGAGCGGGATGAGCGAGACGATGGCGAGGTAGATGGCACCCGGCACGGTGATTCGGGTCAGGACGTAGTTGAGGTACTCGGCCGTGGGTCGCCCGGCCCGGATACCCGGGATGAATCCGCCGTACTTCTTCATGTTGTCCGCGACCTCGGTCGGGTTGAACGTGATCGAGACGTAGAAGAACGTGAAGAAGAGGATGAGGGCGACATACGTCGCCATGTAGAACGGGTGGTCACCCTTGACGAGGTTCTCCTGCACCCACGAGACCCAGGCGGGGTTGTCGCCGTTGGCGTGCGTGTTGAACTGCGCCACGAGGCCCGGGAGGGCGAGCAGCGAGCTCGCGAAGATGACGGGGATGACGCCGGCCATGTTGACCTTGAGCGGGATGTAGGTCGACGTGCCGCCGTACATCCGTCGGCCGACCATCCGCTTGGCGTACTGCACCGGGATGCGGCGCTGGGACTGCTCGACGAAGACGACCGCCGCGATGACGAAGACGCCGAGGATCAGGATGCCGAGGAAGGTGCCCCAGCCCTTGTTCTCCTTGATGCTCCAGAGCGAGGCCGGGAAGCCGGCCGCGATCGAGGTGAAGATCATCAGGGACATGCCGTTGCCGACGCCCTTGTCGGTGATGAGCTCGCCGAACCACATGATGAGGCCGGTGCCGGCCGTCATGGTCAGGACCATGATGAGGATCGTGACCATGGACTGGTCCGTCATGATCGTGTCGCACGAGCCGCCGAAGAGACTGGACGGGTTGCGCGCGAAGGTGACGAGCGTCGCCGACTGGAGGATCGCGAGACCGATCGTCAGGTAGCGGGTGTACTGCGTCAGCTTGCTCTGCCCCGACTGGCCCTCCTCCTTGAGCGCCTCGAAACGCGGGATGACCACCGTGAGCAGCTGGATGATGATGCTCGCCGTGATGTACGGCATGATCCCGAGCGCGAACACCGACAGCTGGAGCAGCGCACCGCCGCTGAAGAGGTTGGCGAGGTTGAGGAACCCGCTCTGGTCGCCGGACTTGCCCTTGCTGGCCTCGAGACAGTTCTGCACCAGGCTGTAGCTGATGCCGGGCGTCGGCACGTGCGATCCGAGCCGGAACAGCACGATGATGCCGAGCGTGAAGAGCAGCTTCTTGCGCAGGTCCGGGGTTCGGAACGCGCGTACGAAAGCGGCGAGCACTGGGTCCTCCTGGGGGGCCGCGCGGGTGGCGCGGCGTCATTCATGCGATCCGTGGAAGGTTAACGCAAAAGCACAGCGCCCCGGTCACCGTCCGCGGTGTCCGACGTCACGTCGGACCGCGGATCGGCGTCCGGGGCGCTGCTCACACGAGTGGTGTGGTGGTCACGCGAGCGAGGCTCGGGACCGGTCGATCAGCCCGCGAGGGCCGTGACCGAGCCGCCGGCGGCCTCGATCTTCTCCTTGGCGGAGGCCGAGAACTTGTGCGCCTCGACCTCGACCTTGACGGAGATCTCGCCCGTGCCGAGCACCTTCACCGGGAAGCCGTCGCGGACGGCACCCTTCGCGACGAGGTCGGCGACGGACACCTGACCACCCTCCGGGAAGAGCAGCTGCAGGCGGTCCAGGTTGACGACCTGGTACTCCGTGCGGAACGGGTTCTTGAAGCCACGGAGCTTCGGAAGGCGCATGTGCATCGGCATCGAGCCGCCCTCGAAACGCTCCGGGACCTGGTAGCGAGCGCTGGTGCCCTTGGTACCACGACCAGCGGTCTTGCCCTTGGAGCCCTCACCACGACCGACGCGGGTCTTGGCGGTCTTGGCTCCGGGGGCCGGACGCAGGTGGTGGACCTTGAGGGCGGACTCGCCCGACTTCTTGGCGTTGTCGGTCATGGTCAGTCAACCTCCTCGACGGACACGAGGTGCGTGACCGTCTTGACCATCCCGCGGATCTCGGGACGGTCCTCCTTGACGACGACGTCGCCAATGCGCTTCAGACCGAGGCTGCGCAGCGTGTCACGCTGGTTCTGCTTGCCACCGATCTCGGAACGGGTCTGGGTCACCTTGAGACGAGCCATCACGCACCAGCCTTCGCGGCCTGCGCCTCGGCCAGGCCGGCGGCACGGGCCCTGAGCATGGCCGCCGGAGCGACCTCCTCGAGGGTCTTGCCACGACGGGCAGCGACCGACTCGGGGCGCTCGAGCTCGCGCAGGGCCTGGGCCGTGGCGTGCACGACGTTGATGGCGTTGTCGGAGCCCAGCGACTTGCTGAGGACGTCGTGGATGCCGGCGCACTCGAGCACCGCACGCACCGCGCCACCGGCGATGACACCGGTACCGGGGGCTGCGGGACGGAGCATGACGACACCGGCAGCCGCCTCACCCTGGACGGGGTGCGGGATGGTGCCCTGGATGCGGGGAACCTTGAAGAAGTTCTTCTTGGCCTCCTCGACACCCTTGGCGATGGCCGCGGGAACTTCCTTGGCCTTGCCGTAGCCGACACCCACCGTGCCGTCACCGTCACCGACGACGACGAGGGCGGTGAAGCTGAAGCGACGACCACCCTTGACGACCTTGGCGACACGGTTGATGGTCACGACGCGCTCGACGTACTGGTTCTTGTCGTCACGGCTGTCGCGGTTGTCGCGGCCGCCGCGGTTGTCACGGCGGTCTCCGCGCTCGGTGCGCTCGCCGCCACCGGCGGGGCCGGTGCCTCGACGCTGCTGTCCGGGCATCAGATGTTCCTCATCTCAACAATTGCGTTCACGAAGTTGCTCACAGGGACAGACCGCCTTCGCGGGCGCCCTCGGCGATCGCCGCGACCCGGCCGTGGTACTTGTTGCCACCACGGTCGAACACGACGGCCTCGATACCGGCGTCCTTGGCACGGGCGGCCACGAGCTCGCCGACCTTCTTGGCCTTAGCCGTCTTGTCACCGTCGAAGGAGCGCAGGTCGGCCTCCATCGTCGAGGCCGAGGCCACGGTCTTGCCGACGGTGTCGTCGACGACCTGGACGAAGAGGTGACGGGTGGAGCGCGACACGACGAGGCGGGGACGGACCGCGGTGCCGGCGATCTTCTTGCGACCGCGCACCTGGCGACGGATGCGGGCGGCAGCCTTGGACTTGCCGCGCTTGATGATCATTGCCATGGCTTACTTACCGGCCTTTCCAACCTTGCGACGGATCTGCTCGCCCGCGTAGCGAACACCCTTGCCCTTGTACGGGTCGGGCTTGCGCAGCTTGCGGATGTTCGCCGCGACCTCGCCGACGAGCTGCTTGTCGATGCCCTGCACCGAGAAGCGGGTCGGGTTCTCGACGGCGAAGTTGATGCCGGCGGGAGCCTGGATGAGGATCGGGTGCGAGTATCCGAGCGAGAACTCGAGGTCCGAGCCCTTCGCGGCGACACGGTAACCCGTGCCGTGGATCTCCATCTTCTTCTCGTAGCCCTCGGTGACACCGAGGACCATGTTGTTGATGAGCGAGCGGGTCAGGCCGTGGCGCGAGCGCGAGTCGCGCTCGTCGTCGGGGCGCTTGACCTCGAGGTTGCCCTCGCCCAGCTCGACCGTGATCGGCTGGACGACGGTCAGGGAGAGCTCACCCTTGGGGCCCTTGACGAAGACGTCCTGGCCCTGGACCTTGACGTCCACACCCGAGGGGATGGAGACCGGAAGTCGTCCGATTCGCGACATGTCAGTGTCTCCTTACCAGACGTAGGCGAGGACTTCCCCACCCACGCCCTTCTCGTGTGCCTGGCGGTCGGTCAGCAGACCGTTCGACGTCGACAGGATCGCGACGCCGAGGCCACCGAGAACCTTGGGCAGGTTCGTCGACTTGGCGTAGACGCGCAGGCCGGGCTTGCTCACGCGACGCACGCCGGCGATGGAGCGCTCGCGGTTCGGGCCGTACTTGAGGTCGATGGTCAGCGTCTGGCCGACCTCCGCCTCCTCGATCTTCCACGAGGCGATGTAGCCCTCGCTCTGGAGGATCTCGGCGATGTTCTTCTTCAGCTTCGAGTACGGCATGGAGACGACGTCGTGGTGCGCCGAGTTGGCGTTCCGGACGCGGGTCAGCATGTCCGCAATCGGGTCAGTCATGGTCATGTGGGCTCTCCGCCCTTCCTCACCGGGGTTTCGACCTTTGGCAGTGATGCCGTTCGGCGTATGCCGTGGGGCCGACCTACGGTGTCAGAGGTTTTTGGTTGGTCTGAGTGTGCGTCCCCCGCCACGCGGGCGTTTCGGGGGCACTCGGGGGGCGGAGCCCCCCGAGCGTGTGGTTACCAGGAGCTCTTGGTCACGCCCGGCAGCTCGCCCGCGTGCGCCATCTCGCGAAGGCAGATGCGGCAGAGGCCGAACTTGCGGTACACCGAGTGCGGGCGACCGCACTTCTGGCAGCGGGTGTACGCGCGGACCTTGAACTTCGGCTTCCGGTTCGCCTTGTTAACGAGCGCGATCTTGGCCATGTCAGTTCTCCTTGAAGGGGAAGCCGAGCTGCTTGAGCAGCGCGCGACCCTCGTCATCGTTGGTCGCCGTGGTGACCACGGTGATGTCCATGCCCCGCACGCGGTCGATCCGGTCCTGGTCGATCTCGTGGAACATCGACTGCTCGGTCAGACCGAACGTGTAGTTGCCGTTGCCGTCGAACTGCTTCGGCGACAGGCCACGGAAGTCACGGATACGCGGGAGGGCGATCGTCACGAGACGGTCGAGGAACTCCCACATCCGGTCGCCGCGCAGCGTCGTGTGGGCGCCGATCGGCATACCCTCACGCAGCTTGAACTGGGCGATCGACTTGCGAGCCTTGGTCACGACCGGCTTCTGGCCGGTGATGGCGGTGAGGTCGCGGACGGCACCCTCGATGAGCTTGCTGTCCTTGGCTGCGTCGCCCACACCCATGTTGACGACGACCTTGACGACGCCGGGAACCTGCATGACGTTCGCGTAGCCGAACTGCTCGAGCATCGAGCTCTTGATCTCGTCCTGGTAGCGCTGCTGAAGGCGCGGCTTGGTGCTGGTGTCAGTCATTCTCAGAGGTCCTTGTCCGACGTGACCGCGACACGGACGCGGGACGCCTTCTGACGGCCGTTGCGCTCGACGGTCTCGACACGCGTCTTCACACGGGTCGGCTTCTTCGACTCGGGGTCGACGATCGCGACGTTGCTCACGTGGATCGCGGCCTCGGTGTGCGTCAGGCCACCGGTGCGGGTGCCACGGGCGGTCGCGCCGGCCTTGACGTGCTTGGTGACGCGGTTGATGCCCTCGACGAGCACGCGCGAGGTCTCCGGGTAGACCGCGATGACCTTGCCCTGCTTGCCCCGGTCGCCGCCGTTCTTCTGGCTGCGGCCGGAGATGACCTGGACGAGGTCACCCTTCTTGATCTTCATCTTCGCCTTGGCCATGTTCACAGCACCTCCGGCGCGAGAGAAATGATCTTCATGAACTTCTTCTCGCGCAGCTCACGACCCACCGGGCCGAAGATGCGGGTACCACGAGGGTCACCGTCGGCCTTGAGGATCACCGCAGCGTTCTCGTCGAACTTGATGTAGGAACCGTCGGCGCGGCGACGCTCCTTGACGGTGCGGACGATGACGGCCTTGACGACGTCACCCTTCTTCACGTTGCCGCCAGGGATCGCGTCCTTGACGGTGGCGACGATGGTGTCGCCGATGCCGGCGTACCGACGGCCCGAGCCACCGAGAACACGGATGCAAAGGATTTCCTTGGCACCGGTGTTGTCGGCGACGCGAAGCCGCGACTCCTGCTGAATCACTGTCTAACTCCTGTCGTCGTGCTGGTTCTTCGCACGTGGCGAAGCCTTGCCGAACTGGACTGTGGTCTGTGTCCTCCGGGGCCCGCGGCTGGCGGGCCTCCGGAGGGCAGCCGGGGGGCGACAGCCCCCCGGCGGTGCTTACTTGGCCTTCTCGAGGATCTCGACGATGCGCCAGTGCTTCGTCGCGGAGAGCGGACGCGTCTCCATGATGAGCACGCGGTCACCGACGCCGGCGGCGTTCTGCTCGTCGTGCACCTTGACCTTGCTGGTGCGACGGATGACCTTGCTGTAGAGCGCGTGCTTGACGCGGTCCTCGACCTCGACGACGACGGTCTTGTCCATCTTGTCGCTCACCACGTAACCCTGGCGGGTCTTGCGGTAGTTGCGCTCACTCGCCTGGTCGCTCACGACCTTCTCCTGCTCGCTCATGCGTCAGCCTCCTGCGCCTTGTCAGCCTTCTTGGCCTTCTTCTCGGCCTTGTCAGCCTTCTCGGCCTTGTCGGCCTTCTTGTCGGCCTTGGCCGACTTCTTCTCGGCCTTCTCCTCCACCTGCGGGGCGGCGGGGGCCGAGCCGATGCCGAGCTCGCGCTCACGCATCTCGGTGTAGATCCGCGCGATGTCCTTCTTGACGGCGCGCAGACGGCCGTGGTTGTCCAGCTGGCCGGTGGCCGACTGGAAACGCAGGTTGAACAGTTCTTCCTTGGCCTTCTTCAGCTCGTCCGCCAGCTTGGTGTCATCGAGACCACGCAGCTGCTCGGGAGCCAGGTCCTTGGTTCCGACTGCCATCAGATGTCACCACCCTCACGCTGGACGAAGCGGCACTTCATGGGGAGCTTGTGCATCGCGAGACGCATGGCCTCACGTGCCACCGGCTCGGCCACGCCCGAGATCTCGAACATGACGCGACCCGGCTTGACGTTGGCGATCCACCACTCCGGCGAACCCTTACCGGAACCCATGCGGGTCTCGGCGGGCTTCTTGGTGAGCGGACGGTCGGGGTAGATGTTGATCCACACCTTTCCGCCACGCTTCATGTAGCGGGTCATCGCGATACGAGCGGACTCGATCTGACGGTTGGTCACGTAGGCCGGCTCGAGAGCCTGGATGCCGTAGTCACCGAAGGCGATCGTCGTGCCACCCTTGGCCGCACCGTGGCGGTTCGGGTGGTGCTGCTTGCGGTGCTTGACTCGACGGGGAATCAACATGGTCAGGCCTGCTCATTCTCGGTGCTGGCCGCGGCGGGGGCCTCGGCAGCAGCGGTCTCGTTCACTGCCGGAGCAGCGGCGGTCTCGTTGCGGTCACCACGACGGGCGCGGTTCGGACGGTCACCGCCGTCACGGCGCGGACCACGCGACGGGCGCGGGGCGGCGGCCTGCTGGGCCGCGAGCTCCTTGGCCGTCATGTCGCCCTTGTAGATCCACACCTTGACGCCGATGCGACCGAACGTGGTGCGGGCCTCGTAGAAGCCGTAGTCGATCTGCGCACGCAGGGTGTGCAGCGGGACGCGACCCTCGCGGTAGAACTCCGTGCGGCTCATCTCGGCGCCGTTGAGACGGCCGGAGACCTGCACGCGGATGCCCTTGGCGCCGGCGCGCTGGGCGGACTGCATGCCCTTGCGCATGGCGCGGCGGAACGCCACGCGGGCCGAGAGCTGCTCGGCGATGCCCTGGGCGACCAGCTGGGAGACGATCTCGGGGTTCTTGACCTCGAGGATGTTCAGCTGGACCTGCTTGCCCGTGAGCTTCTCGAGCTCGCCACGGATGCGGTCGGCCTCGGCGCCGCGGCGACCGATGACGATGCCGGGGCGGGCCGTGTGGATGTCGACGCGGACGCGGTCACGGGTGCGCTCGATCTCGACCGAGGCGATGCCGGCGCGCTCCATGCCCTTCTCCATCAGGCGACGGATCGAGACATCTTCCTTGACGTAGTCGCGGTAACGCTGACCCGACTTGGTCGAGTCGGCGAACCAGCGGCTCTTGTGGTCCGTCGTGATGCCCAGACGGAAGCCATGGGGGTTGACCTTCTGACCCATCAGCGGGCTCCCTTCGTGTTCTCGGGCTGGGCGACGACCACCGTGATGTGGCTCGTGCGCTTGTTGATGCGGCCGGCGCGGCCCTGGGCGCGCGGACGGAACCGCTTCATCGTCGGGCCCTCGTCCACGAACGCGGCCGTGATGACCAGGTTGCGCTCGTCGAAGGCGACCGACTCACGGTCGGCCTTGACGCGGGCGTTGGCGATGGCGCTCTCGAGCACCTTCTGCACCGGCTCCGAGGCAGCCTGCGGCGCGAACTGCAGCGTCGTGACGGCGTCGGTGGCGACCTTGCCGCGGATCAGGTCCACGACACGGCGAGCCTTCTGCGGGCTGACACGGACGTGCCGCGCCGAAGCCTTGGCTTCCATGACTTCTTCCTTGGATTCGATGGCCATCAGCGACGACGACCCTTCTTGTCGTCCTTCACGTGACCCTTGAACGTGCGGGTCGGCGCGAACTCGCCGAGCTTGTGGCCGACCATCGACTCGGTGACGAACACCGGGACGTGCTTGCGGCCATCGTGGACGGCGAAGGTGTGGCCGAGCATGTCCGGGCTGATGACCGAACGGCGCGACCAGGTCTTGATGACGGTCTTGGTGCCCGCTTCGTTCTGGGCGTCCACCTTCTTCTGAAGGTGGTCGTCGATGAAGGGGCCCTTCTTCAGGCTACGAGGCATTCCAAAGGCTCCTTATCAGCGCTTCTTGCCAGTACGGCGGCGACGCACAATGAGCTTGTCGCTTTCCTTGTGTCCCTTGCGGGTCCGGCCCTCGGCCTGACCCCACGGGCTGACGGGGTGACGTCCACCGGACGTCTTGCCCTCACCACCACCGTGCGGGTGGTCCACCGGGTTCATGGCGACACCACGGACGGTCGGGCGCTTGCCCTTCCACCGCATGCGGCCGGCCTTGCCCCAGTTGATGTTGCTCTGCTCGGCGTTGCCCACCTCGCCGACGGTCGCGCGGCAGCGCGCGTCGACGTTGCGGATCTCACCGGACGGCATACGCAGCTGGGCGTAGGGGCCGTCCTTGGCGACGAGCTGCACGCGAGCACCCGCGGAGCGGGCGATCTTGGCGCCACCACCGGGCTTGAGCTCGATCGCGTGAACGACCGTACCCACGGGGATGTTGCGCAGCGGAAGCGAGTTGCCCGGCTTGATGTCGGCCGCGGGGCCGTTCTCGATCGGGTCGCCCTGCTTCATCTTGTTCGGGGCCAGGATGTAGCGCTTCTCGCCGTCGGCGTACTGGACGAGCGCGATGCGCGCGGTGCGGTTCGGGTCGTACTCGATGTGAGCGACCTTGGCCGGCACGCCGTCCTTGTCATGGCGACGGAAGTCGATGACGCGGTAGGCGCGCTTGTGACCGCCACCGATGTGGCGCGTCGTGATGCGACCGGCGTTGTTGCGGCCACCCGTCTTCGACAGGGGGCGCACCAGCGACTTCTCGGGGGTGGAACGCGTGATCTCGACGAAGTCGGCGACCGACGAGCCACGACGGCCCGGCGTGGTCGGCTTGTACTTACGGATACCCATGTTCGTGTGTCCTTATCCTTCGTCGATCTCAGGCGCCCGCACCGAAGATGTCGATCGAGCCCTCGCGGAGGGAGACGATCGCACGCTTGGTGTCCTTGCGCTTGCCGAGGCCGAATCGCGTGCGACGGGTCTTGCCCTGGCGGTTCAGGGTGTGGACCTTGTCGACCTTGACGTTGAAGATCGCCTCGATGGCGATCTTGATCTCCGTCTTGTTCGCACGGGGGTCGACGATGAAGGTGTACTTACCCTCGTCGAGCAGACCGTAGGACTTCTCGGAGACGACCGGCGCGATGAGGATGTCGCGGGGGTCCTTGGTGTGGATGCTCACTTGGTGGCCTCCTTGTCGGCCTTGTCGGCCTTCACGGGACCGGCGACGAACGCGTCGAGGGCGGCCTGGGTGAAGACGATGTCGTCGGCGCACAGGACGTCGTACGTGTTGAGCTGGTCGGCGACCAGCACGTGGACGTTCTGCAGGTTGCGGACCGACTTGAACGCCACCTCGTCGCCGCGCTCGAGCACGACGAGCAGGTTGGGACGCTCGGTCAGACCGGCGAGCAGCGCGGCGGCGTCCTTCGCCGAGGGCAGGTCGCCCGAGACGATGGAGTCGACGACGTGGATGCGGTCGAAGCGGGCCCGGTCGGAGAGGGCACCGCGCAGGGCGGCCGCCTTCATCTTCTTGGGGGTGCGCTGCGAGTAGTCACGCGGCTGCGGGCCGTGGACGACGCCACCGCCGGCGAACTGCGGTGCGCGGGTCGAGCCCTGACGGGCGCGGCCGGTGCCCTTCTGGCGGTACGGCTTGCGCCCACCGCCGCGGACCTCGCCGCGGGTCTTGGTCGAGTGCGTGCCCTGACGAGCAGCCGCGAGCTGGGCCACCACGACCTGGTGGATCAGCGGGACGTTGGTCTGGACGTCGAAGATCTCGGCGGGGAGGTTCTGCGTCTTGGTTGCCATGTCGTTCATGCACCCTTCGCAGCCGTGCGGATCAGGACGATGCCACCGCGGGGGCCGGGAACGGCACCCTTGATGAGCAGCAGGCCCTTCTCGGCGTCAACGGCGTGGATCTGGAGGTTCTGGGTCGTCTGGCGAACGCCACCCATGCGACCAGCCATGCGCATGCCCTTGAAGACACGGCCCGGGGTCGAGCAGCCGCCGATGGAGCCCGGCTTGCGGTGGTTGCGGTGGGCGCCGTGCGAGGAGCTGACACCGTGGAAGCCGTGACGCTTCATGACACCGGCGAAGCCCTTGCCCTTGGTCGTGCCCGTCGCGTCGACGCGCTGGCCGGCCTCGAAGGACTCGGCCGTGATCTCCTGGCCGAGCTCGTAGTCGGCGGCGTCGGCCGTGCGGAGCTCGACGAGGTGACGGCGCGGCGTGACGCCGGCCTTCTCGAAGTGGCCGCTCATGGGCTTGTTCACCTTGCGGGGGTCGATCGCACCGAAGGCGATCTGGACCGCGGAGTAGCCGTCGGTCGCGTCGGCGCGCACCTGCGTCACGACGCAGGGGCCGGCCTTGACCACGGTCACGGGGACGAGCTTGTTGTCTGCGTCCCACACCTGGGTCATGCCGAGCTTCTCGCCGAGCACGCCCTTCACGTTCTTCTGAGCAACAGTCATCGCGGGCCGCCTCAGAGCTTGATCTCGATGTTGACGTCCGCCGGCAGGTCGAGACGCATCAGCGAGTCGACGGCCTTGGGCGTCGGGTCGATGATGTCGATGAGGCGCTTGTGCGTGCGCATCTCGAAGTGCTCGCGGCTGTCCTTGTACTTGTGCGGCGACCGGATGACGACGAAGACGTTCTTCTCCGTCGGCAGCGGGACGGGGCCCACCACGGTCGCGCCGGCGCGCGTCACTGTGTCAACGATCTTCCGCGCCGAGTTGTCGATGACCTCGTGGTCGTACGACTTCAGCCGGATGCGGATCTTCTGTCCCGCCATCTGATGAACGTCTCTCTCTCGCTTCTGACTACCGGTTCCCTTGGCCATCCGACCCCCGAGGTCGGGCGTGTCGCGCCCGCTTCGCGGTGAAAGGTGCGCACCTGAGTGCCACTTCTCGTGTGGATTGCCCGGCCGAACCGGGTAACTTGCGCTTCCCTCGGGCCTCCGAGAGGAGTCCGGGCGAGTCCCCGTCAGGAGGCTCTCAAGGGGCGGCGCCACCGACATGGGTCAGCGACGCGCGTCAAGCAACCTGAACAGTGTGCCAGAGCGCGCACCGCACTATCAAATCGAGGCGAGGTGGACGCGCAGGGTCGGCGAGGTGGCGCGTCGCGTCAGGCGAGTGGGCGGGCGCAGGCCGCGGTGCCGCCCGGCAGCTGGTGGCGGTGGGCGGCGATCCAGCGGTACGCGCGCCCCGCCAGCCACGAGATCCCGGGCGCCTCGAGGAGGCGGCCGAGCGGCCGCCAGGCCGGGGCCCCGTGCGTCACGGCACTGGCGATGGCCCGGTGGCCAGCCCGGATCGAGCCGTCCGCGGTGATGAACTGGGCCGCCTCGTCGCAGTCCTGCTCCGTCAGCCCCACGGCCGCGAGGTCGAGCTCCTGCCACGGCCGCACGTCGTAGCGGCCGCGCCGGTCGACCCAGCGCCCGATCAGCTGGACGCTGCGCGTGCAGAAGCCGCAGTCGGCGTCGTAGACGAGAGTGGGCCGGGTCGGGACGAAGAGCGTGGTCTCCACGACCCCATCCTCGCACCCGTCGTGCGCCCGGCTGCGTCGACCTGCTGGCGTATGCCGTGGGGCGGGCCCCTCAGGCCGGGGCGAGGAACGCGCTCAGCGCGCCGGCATACATCGCGGGGTCCTCGGCGCCCATGAGCTCGCGCGTGCTGTGCATCGACAGCATGGCCGCCCCGAAGTCGACGGTGGTGGCGCCCGTGAGGGAGGACGTGACCGGGCCGACGGTCGAGCCGCACGGCAGGTCGCTGCGGGTCACGAAGGTCTGCATCGGGACACCGGCCTGCTCGCAGGCCAGCCGGAACGCCGCGGCGCCGACGGAGTCCGTGGCATAGCGCAGGTTGGTGTTGACCTTGAGCACCGGGCCGCCGTTGACGAAGATCTGGTGCAGCGGCTCGTGGCGATCGGCGTAGTTGGGGTGCGTCGCGTGGCCCATGTCACCGGAGGCGATGACGGTCCCCGCGAGGGCGCGCCAGTAGTCGTCGCGGCTGCCCCCGCCCGCGGCGACGATGCGCTCGAGGACCGACGGCAGCAGCGTCGAGGTGGCACCGCGCTCGGACGTGCTGCCGATCTCCTCGTGGTCGAAGAGGACGAGGACGGGGACGTGTGCGGGCTCGGTGGCCACGGCGTCCAGGAGGGCCCGGACACCCGCATACGACGTGGCGAGGTTGTCGAGGCGCGGCGCGGCGATGAGCTCGCGTGCCCGCCCCAGCCTCGTCGACGGCTGGATCGGGTGCGTCATGGCGTCCCAGGACAGGACATCCTCGCGGGCGACGCCGACCTGCTCGGCGAGGTAGCCGACGAAGTCGCCGGGCTCGTCGCCGACGCCCCACAGCGGCTCCATGTGGGCCTGCTTGTTGAGCGTGAGCGCCTCGTTCTGGGTGCGGTCGAGGTGGATCGCGAGCTGGGCGACCCGCAGCAGCGCGTCGTGGCCGTGGAAGGTGCGCGACTCGACGCCGTCCCTCCCCCGAACGGCCACCCGACCGGCGAGGCCGAGGTCACGGTCGAGCCAGGAGCTGAGGATGAGGCCGCCGTAGGGCTCGATCCCGAGCAGCTGCCAGCCGGCCCGCGAGTGGTCGGGATTCGGCTTGACCCGCAGGTTCGGGCTGTCGGTGTGCGCCCCCACGACGCGGAACCCCGCGGCCGGTCCGGCCCCGGCGCCGTGCGCGCCGGTCGTGTCCCAGGCGATGAGCGAGCCGCCGCGCACGAGGTAGCGCCGCCCCGGCTCTGTCGGCCACGGCTCGGTCTCGACGACCTCGGTGAAGCCCTCCGCGGCGAGGCGGGCTGCAGCCTGCTCGCACGCGTGGAACGGGGTGGGAGAGGCGTCGACGTAGTCGATCAGGCCCTGGGCTTCGGTGTCGGTGTCGAACGAGTGCGCCATGGCCCCCGACCCTATCCGTCCGGTCAGACCGGTCTCAGACTGGCCAGCATCTCGCGCAGGAGCGAGTCGGCGGAGGCCTCCGTCGTCGCCGTCACCGTGATGAAGCTGACGTGGCCGGCGTGCTCCACGGCGAGAGAGCGGGTGTGGGTGACGAACGAGCCCATCGGCAGGCGCGACTCTGCGACGATCGCGGGACCGAGCGGCGTCGTCACCCGGTCCACCCGCACGACGTTCGCGCCGACGGACTCGAGCTGCGCGCGCAGCTCGTCTGGGCTCAGCAGCTGCGACACGGGCGTCGGGATGACGGAGATGTTGTCCGCCGTCCCCCGCGGCCCCATGACCATGACCTCCATCGCGCTGCCGACCCGCTGGAGGTACTCGTCGACGGACAGGCCGGACCGCGCCGCCAGGTCCTTGGCCTGGTCGGGCAGGGCCGCGCCTCCCGCGCGCAGCGCCCGGGAGGGGTCGAAGGCCTGCCATCCGGCAGGCACCTCGAACGACAGTCCGGCCTGCACCGCAGTGACCCTGCGCCCGACGAGGAGCGGGACCCCCGCGGTCGCGGGGGTGGTGGGGGCGGTCGACATCCCATCCGCCGACGGTGAGGCCGTCGGCTGGACCGACACGGGACCCGACGAGATCACGCGGGAGGGCGCCGGCGGGCTCGGCGCCGTCCCGGCCAGGGCCGACCCTCCGGCCTTCGAGCACGCCGCGGTCGACAGGAGCAGCAGGACCGAGCAGACGCCGACGGCCAGGCGCAGCGCCCGCCCTCGCGAAGATCCGGCCGGCTCCCCTGTCGACGTCATGCGCAAGTCATACGGCATCGGCCCTGCCAGGGCAACGTCCGCACCGGTGGCAGGATCCCCCCCATGCCCGACACCAGCCTCCGCACTCTCGTCGACGACCTCGCCTCCCCCGATCCCGCGGTCCGGGATGACGGGGCGTATGCCACCCTGACGCGCCTCGTGCGCGACGGTGACCTCCCCCTGGACGACCGGTCCTGGCTCGGGGACGCGATGGTCCAGCGGCTGCGCCACGAACGGGCGGAAGCCCGCTCCTTCGCGCCCCTGGTCCTCGCTTCGCTCGTGGCGGTCGGCGATCTCGACGAGGCGTGGATCCCGGCCGTGACCCGCTGGTTCTGCAACGAGCAGGACCTGCGCGGGCACGATCCTGAGCTGGGGTGGGTCCACACCGTCGCGCACGGCGCCGACTTCTTCGGCGCGTGCGGGGCCGCCGGCGTCGGGGACCCGGCAGCACTGCTGGATGCCCTCGCTCGGCGGATCGTCGTGCCGACCACGTTCGTGTGGCGGGACCAGGAGGACGACCGGGTCGCCCACGCCCTGGCCCTGGTCCTCGCCCGCCCGGACGTCGACGAGCCGACCGCCGTCGACTGGCTCGAGCGCGTCCGCAGCCTCTTCGCGTCGGGCTCCCCCGGGCCCGTCCCACCCGAGGCGAGCAACACGATGCGGACGCTGCGCTCGTTGCACGTCGCCCTCGGCGAGCAGCCGCTCCAACGCGGCGAGCCCGTCACCGTCCAGCACTGCGAGCTCGTGCGCACGCAGGTCGCGGCCGTCCTCCACGAGGTCACCCCGTGGTCCTGGCGCACCCGCGCAGGAAGGTGAGCACTCGACAGGAAGGGAGCGCGCGGCATACGACAGGGGCCGGGGCGCCCGAGGTGGGGAGCGGCATCGGAGGCGGCCGACGGCATACACAAGCAGGGACGCTGGAAGCGGCCGCCGACGCTCTCGCCGCGAGCCGCCTCGGGCGTTCCGCGACGACGCGGAGCGGGACCGCGGCCGCGGGGTGCACGCGGAAGGGCCCGCCCCGCCGAAGCGGAACGGGCCCTACCGATGAAGCTGGTGCTGCAGGTGCAGCGTCAGATCACTTGATGATCTTCGTGACGCGACCGGCGCCGACCGTGCGGCCACCCTCACGGATGGCGAACTTGAGGCCGTCCTCCATGGCGATCGGCTGGATGAGCTCGACCGTCATGTCGGTGTTGTCGCCGGGCATGACCATCTCGGTGCCCTCGGGCAGGTGCACGACACCCGTCACGTCCGTCGTACGGAAGTAGAACTGCGGACGGTAGTTGTCGTAGAACGGCGTGTGACGGCCGCCCTCGTCCTTCGAGAGGATGTAGACCTGAGCCTCGAAGTCCGTGTGCGGGGTGATCGAGCCCGGCTTGCAGATGACCTGCCCGCGCTCGACGTCCTCGCGCTTGGTGCCACGAAGCAGCAGACCGACGTTCTCACCAGCGCGACCCTCGTCGAGGAGCTTGCGGAACATCTCGACGCCCGTGACGGTCGTCTTGGCCGGCGGGCCGGTGTGGATGCCGACGATCTCGATCTCCTCGTTGACCTTGAGGATGCCGCGCTCGATACGACCGGTGACGACGGTGCCACGACCCGTGATCGTGAAGACGTCCTCGACGGGCATGAGGAACGGCTTGTCGACGTCGCGCTCGGGCTCCGGGATGGAGTTGTCGACGGCGTCCATGAGGTCGAGGACCGACTGGCCCCACTTCTCGTCGCCCTCGAGCGCCTTGAGCGCCGAGACCTGCACGACGGGAAGGTCGTCACCCGGGAACTCGTACTGCGACAGGAGCTCACGGACCTCCATCTCGACGAGCTCGAGGATCTCCTCGTCGTCGACCATGTCGGCCTTGTTGAGCGCCACGACGATGTAGGGGACGCCGACCTGGCGGGCCAGGAGGACGTGCTCCTTCGTCTGCGGCATGGGGCCGTCGGTGGCGGCGACCACGAGGATCGCGCCGTCCATCTGAGCCGCACCCGTGATCATGTTCTTCACGTAGTCAGCGTGGCCCGGGCAGTCGACGTGGGCGTAGTGACGACCCTCCGTCTGGTACTCGATGTGCGCGATCGAGATGGTGATACCGCGCTGGCGCTCCTCGGGAGCCTTGTCGATGTCCTCGAACGCGAACTGGGGGTTCAGGTCGGGGTACTTGTCGTGCAGAACCTTGGAAATCGCAGCCGTCAGCGTCGTCTTGCCGTGGTCGATGTGACCGATGGTGCCGATGTTGACGTGCGGCTTGGTCCGCTCGAACTTTGCCTTCGCCACTGTGGTCCTCCTCAGGACTTTCTCGTGTTACGCCGTACGACCAGGGCAGGACGTGGCGCGATGGGGTGGTTTCCGATGGAAGAGACTACGGGATGTCCCGCAGTCACTCCCCGCGGGTCTTCTTGATGATCTCCTCGGCAACGGCCTTGGGGACCTCTGCGTAGGAGTCGAACTCCATGGAGAAGCTCGCGCGACCCTGCGTCTTGGAGCGCAGGTCGCCGACGTAGCCGAACATCTCGGACAGCGGGACGAGGCCCTTGACGACCTTGGCACCGCTGATGTCCTCCATGCCCTGGATCTGGCCACGGCGGGAGTTGATGTCACCGATGACCTCGCCCATGTAGTCCTCGGGCGTACGGACCTCGACGGCCATCATCGGCTCGAGCAGGACCGGGTCCGCCTTCTTGATGGCCTCCTTGAGCACCATCGAGCCGGCGATCTTGAACGCCATCTCCGAGGAGTCGACGTCGTGGTAGGCGCCGTCGTTGAGCGTCGCACGGATACCCACGAGCGGGTAGCCGGCGAGCACGCCGTACTGCATGGCGTCCTGGATACCAGCGTCCACCGACGGGATGTACTCACGCGGGACACGGCCACCGGTGACGCCGTTGACGAACTCGTACATCGAGCCGTCCTCGGTCTCGCCCAGCGGCTCGAAGCTGACCTGGACCTTGGCGAACTGGCCAGAGCCACCGGTCTGCTTCTTGTGCGTGTAGTCGTACTTGAGGACGGGACGACGGATCGTCTCGCGGTAGGCCACCTGCGGCTTGCCGACGTTGGCCTCGACCTTGAACTCGCGCTTCATGCGGTCGACGAGGATGTCGAGGTGCAGCTCGCCCATGCCGGCGATGATCGTCTGGCCGGTGTCCTCGTCGTGGTGGACCTGGAAGGTCGGGTCCTCGGCCGAGAGCTTCTGGATGGCCGTGCCGAGCTTCTCCTGGTCACCCTTGGTCTTGGGCTCGATGGCGACCTGGATCACCGGGTCGGGGAAGGTCATCGACTCGAGCACGATCTGCTCGTTGATGTCCGACAGGGTGTCGCCGGTCGTCGTGTCCTTGAGGCCGATGGCCGCGTAGATGTGGCCGGCCATGGCCTCCTCGACGGGGTTCTCCTTGTTGGCGTGCATCTGGAAGAGCTTCCCGATGCGCTCCTTGCGGCCCTTGGTCGAGTTGATGACGCTCGTGCCCGAGCTGATGTGGCCCGAGTAGACGCGGATGAAGGTCAGCGTGCCGAAGAACGGGTGCGTGGCGACCTTGAAGGCGAGAGCCGAGAACGGCTCGTCCTTGCTGGGTGCACGCGTCAACTCGACGGTCTCGTCGCCGGGCTTGTGGCCGATCATCGGGGGCACGTCGAGCGGCGACGGGAGGTAGTCGACGACGGCGTCGAGCATGGGCTGCACGCCGCGGTTCTTGAAGGCGGAGCCACAGAACACCGGGTAGAGCTCGGAGTTGACCGTGAGCTTGCGGATGCCGCCCTTGATCTCCTCCGGGGTCAGCTCCTCGCCACCGAGGTACTTCTCCATGAGCTCGTCGTCGGACTCGGCGACGCGCTCGACGAGTGCCATGCGGTACTCCTCGGCCTTGGCCTGCAGGTCCGCCGGGATCTCGGCGATCTCGTACTTGGCACCCATGGTCACGTCGCCCTTGGCGTCGCCGGGCCACACGAGGGCACGCATGTAGACGAGGTCGATGACACCGAGGAAGTCGTTCTCGGCACCGATCGGGAGCTGCATGACGAGCGGCTCCGCGCCGAGGCGGTCCTTGATCGTCTGCACGGTGAAGTAGAAGTCCGCGCCGAGCTTGTCCATCTTGTTGACGAAGCAGATGCGCGGCACGTCGTACTTGTCGGCCTGACGCCACACCGTCTCGGACTGGGGCTCGACGCCCTCCTTGCCATCGAACACGGCAACGGCACCGTCGAGGACGCGCAGCGAGCGCTCCACCTCGACCGTGAAGTCGACGTGCCCGGGGGTGTCGATGATGTTGACCTGGGTGCCTTCCCAGAAGGAGGTCACGGCGGCAGACGTGATCGTGATGCCGCGCTCCTTCTCCTGCTCCATCCAGTCGGTCGTCGACGCACCGTCGTGGGTCTCACCGATCTTGTGGTTGACACCGGTGTAGAAGAGGATGCGCTCCGTCACCGTGGTCTTGCCAGCGTCGATGTGCGCCATGATGCCGATGTTGCGGACCTTCTTGAGGTCCGTCAGGACGTCGAGTGCCACGTCAGGTTTCTCGTCTCATTCGTCGTGTAGTGAATCTAGGGGCGCCGGGGGCCGCGTCTCGTGACGGGCGGGCGCGTGCCCGGTCGGTATGCCGTGGAGCGAGCTCCCCGGCATACCGACCGGACCGCTGGGTCACCAGCGGTAGTGCGCGAAGGCCTTGTTGGACTCGGCCATCTTGTGGGTGTCCTCGCGGCGCTTGACAGCGGCACCGAGGCCGTTGCTCGCGTCGAGGATCTCGTTCATGAGGCGCTCGGTCATCGTCTTCTCGCGACGCTGCCGCGAGTAGCCGACGAGCCAGCGCAGGGCGAGCGTGGTCGAGCGGTTGGGCTTGACCTCGATCGGCACCTGGTAGGTCGCGCCACCGACGCGACGGCTCTTGACCTCCATGGCCGGCTTGACGTTGTCGAGCGCACGCTTGAGCGTGGCGACGGGGTCGGTGCCGGTCTTCTGGCGGCAGCCCTCGAGGGCGCCGTAGACGATCGTCTCGGCGATCGACTTCTTGCCGTCGAGGAGGATCTTGTTGACGAGCTGCGTGACGAGCGGGCTGGAGTAGACCGGGTCGACGACGAGCGGGCGCTTCGGAGCGGGTCCCTTACGAGGCATCAGCTCTTCTCCTTCTTCGCGCCGTAACGGCTACGAGCCTGCTTGCGGTTCTTGACACCCTGGGTGTCGAGCGTGCCGCGGACGATCTTGTAACGCACACCCGGGAGGTCCTTCACACGACCACCGCGCACGAGCACGATCGAGTGCTCCTGCAGGTTGTGGCCGACGCCGGGGATGTAGGCCGTGACCTCGATGCCGCTGGAGAGGCGCACGCGGGCGACCTTCCGAAGGGCAGAGTTCGGCTTCTTGGGGGTGGTGGTGTACACGCGGGTGCACACACCGCGGCGCTGGGGCGAACCCTTGAGCGCCGGGGTCTTGGCCTTGCTGGCCTTGTCCTGGCGGCCCTTGCGGACCAGCTGGTTGATGGTAGGCAACCTGGTTACTCCATAACGTTGCTCGTGGTCAGGCGTCCGGCAGGACGCTCCTTGGCTGTTCGGCTCCTCGACCCCCGAGGTCGGGCGTGTCGGAACCGGTTCTTTCCCCTGCACTCCCCTGCTGTGCCGGCTGCCGGAAGGCGGTCGGTCGACAAGGTTGCCCGGCGAAAGGTGTGCTCTGGACCGCAGTGATGTCTCGTCCGCGAGGAGCGGGCGGACAGGGCACCGAGGCCGTCATCGCGCATGCCTGAATGCGTGTCTCAGACACAGTGTTCAAGCGTACCGGGGCGCGGCACGCCGACCAAATCGGTGAGACCGGCCCTGACGGGGCTGATGAGGTATGCCGGGGGCCGTGACCCGCGGCCGGCCCCCTCAGCCGAGCCGCCAGTCCCCGGCATACATGTGCAGCACCGGCACGCCGAGCGTCTCGCGCGCCTTGGAGGCCCAGTCCGTGTGGAAGGTGTCCTCGACCGCGTGGGGCTCGGTGACGACGACGACCTCGGAGGCGCCGAGGCGCGTGACCTCCTCGCGGAGGGTCGGCAGGGGGTCGTCGCCGGTGATCTCCCCCGTTGCCACCACCGCGTGCGCCTCGAGCTCGGCCAGGGTCGTCGCGAGGGCGGTGTGCGCGTCGGCGTGCGCCTCCGTGCGGTCGACCGGCTTCAGCGCGTCGAGCGCCTCGCGCATCTCGAAGAGGCTGAGGTGGTCGAGGAACTCGGAGAGCATGTTGCGGTCGGTGTCGGCGGGGACGAGCACCCGGTACGTCGGGGCCTCGTCCTGGTGCAGGGCGATGATCTTGTCGACGTCGACCGGCTTGAGCGCCTCCTCGGTGAGCACGATGATCGCCGGCGCGGGCCCGCCGTCGACCTGCTCGCCCTGGCCGGACGTGCCGCTCTGGCCGGACGTGCCGCTCTGGCCGCTCTGGTGGGTCGGCTCGCTCGACTCCCTCGGCGCGGCGGTCAGGTCGTCGCGCTCGGGCGCGGTGGGCACGTCGGCCGTGGGCTCGGTCATGTCCCCCACCCTATCGAGGCGCGCAGACGTCCCGGAACGCCGCTGGGCCGGCTCCCCCGAAGGGAAGCCGGCCCAGCGGCATACGGCAGAACCGGTCAGAACTGGTCGAGACCGAGGGCCTCGTCGTCCAGACGGATGGCCTCGCCGGTGCCCGAGCCGAAGCCTGCGTAGTCGTAGGCGTCGTAGCTCGGCAGCGAGTACATCGCGGCCTTGGCCTCCTCGGTGGGCTCGACCTTGACGTTCCGGTAGCGGGGCAGGCCCGTGCCGGCAGGGATGAGCTTTCCGAGGATGACGTTCTCCTTGAGGCCGAGCAGCGGGTCGGACTTGGCCTCCATGGCGGCCTGCGTGAGCACGCGGGTCGTCTCCTGGAAGGACGCGGCCGACAGCCACGACTCGGTCGCGAGCGAGGCCTTGGTGATGCCCATGAGCTCGGGACGACCGGCAGCCGGACGGCCACCCTCGGCCATGACGCGACGGTTCTCGTCCTCGAAGCGACCACGCTCGGCGAGCTCGCCGGGCAGCAGGTCGGCGTCGCCGGCCTCGATGATCGTCACGCGACGCAGCATCTGGCGCACGATGACCTCGATGTGCTTGTCGTGGATCGACACACCCTGCTGGCGGTAGACCCGCTGCACCTCGTCGACGAGGTGCTTCTGGGCCGCGCGCGGGCCGAGGATGCGAAGGACCTGCTTGGGGTCGATCGCGCCCTGGACCAGCTTGGTGCCGACCTCGACGTGGTCACCGTCGGCGACGACGAGGCGCGAGCGCTTGCTCACCGGGTAGGCGTGCTGCTCGGAGCCGTCGTCCGGCGTGAGCAGGATGCGACGCGCCTTGTCGGTGTCCTCGATCTCGACGCGACCGGTGGCCTCGGCGATCGGGGCGACACCCTTGGGGGTGCGCGCCTCGAACAGCTCGACGACACGCGGCAGACCCTGGGTGATGTCGTCGGCCGCAGCCGCACCACCCGTGTGGAAGGTACGCATCGTCAGCTGCGTGCCGGGCTCACCGATCGACTGGGCCGCGATGATGCCGACGGCCTCGCCGATGTCGACGAGCTTGCCCGTGGCGAGCGAACGGCCGTAGCAGGCGGCACAGGTGCCGACCTTGCTGTCGCAGGTGAGGACCGAACGGATCCGCACCTCGTCGACACCGGCCGCGTAGAGCGCGTCGATGACGACGTCACCGAGGTCGATGCCGGCGACGGCGAGGGTCTCGCCGTCGACGACGACGTCCTCGGCCAGCGTGCGGGCGTAGACCGAGGCCTCGACGACCTCGCTCGGCGCACGCGTGCCCGTGGTCTCGTTGACCTGGGCGATCGGCAGCTTGAGGCCACGCTCGGTGCCGCAGTCGTCCTCACGGATGATGACGTCCTGCGACACGTCGACGAGACGACGCGTCAGGTAGCCCGAGTCGGCGGTACGAAGCGCCGTGTCGGCCAGACCCTTACGGGCACCGTGCGTCGAGATGAAGAACTCGAGCACCGTGAGGCCCTCACGGAAGTTCGCCTTGATCGGGCGCGGGATGATCTCGCCCTTCGGGTTGGCCATCAGGCCTCGCATGCCGGCGATCTGACGGATCTGGAACCAGTTACCACCAGCACCCGAGGACACCATCCGGTAGATGGGGTTCGTGCGCGGGAAGTTGGTCTCCATCTCCTTGGCGACCTGGTTGGACGCCTGGGTCCAGATCTCGACGAGCTCCTGACGACGCTCGTCGTCGGTGATGAGACCGCGCTCGTACTGCGTCTGGACCTTGGCGGCCTTGGTCTCGTAGCCCTCGAGGATGTTCGTCTTGTTGTCCGGCGTCGTGACGTCGGAGATCGCGACGGTGCAGCCCGAGCGGGTGGACCAGTGGAAACCGGCCTCCTTCAGGGCGTCGAGGGAGGCAGCGACCTGGACCTTGGAGTAGCGCTCCGCGAGGTCGTTGACGATCGCCGAGAGGCGCTTGCGGTCGACCGGGCGGTTCTCGAACGGGTAGTCGAGCGGCAGCGTGTCGTTGAAGATCGCGCGGCCGAGCGTCGTCTCGAGCGTGATGCTCTTGACGATGCCGTCCTCGGCGGCCTCGACACCCTCGGGCAGCTCGAAGCCGGCCGGGGGCACCGCGTCCGTCAGGCGCAGCTTGATCGCCGAGCCGAGCAGGATCTCGCCACGGTCGAAGGCCATGCGGGCCTCGGACGGGGACGAGAACGCGCGACCTGCACCCGGGCCGCCACCGTCGACGGCGTCGGTCAGGTGGTAGATGCCGGTGATCATGTCCTGGGTCGGCATGGTCACGGGGCGACCGTCCGCCGGCTTGAGGATGTTGTTGCTCGACAGCATGAGGATGCGGGCCTCGGCCTGCGCCTCCGCCGACAGCGGCACGTGGACGGCCATCTGGTCACCGTCGAAGTCGGCGTTGAAGGCCGAGCAGACGAGCGGGTGGATCTGGATGGCCTTGCCCTCGACGAGCTGCGGCTCGAACGCCTGGATGCCGAGACGGTGCAGCGTGGGCGCACGGTTGAGCAGCACCGGGTGCTCCGTGATGACCTCTTCGAGGACGTCCCACACGACCGGGCGGGCACGCTCGACCATGCGCTTGGCCGACTTGATGTTCTGCGCGTGGTCGAGGTCGACCAGGCGCTTCATCACGAACGGCTTGAACAGCTCGAGCGCCATCTGCTTGGGCAGACCGCACTGGTGCAGCTTCAGCTGCGGGCCGACGACGATGACCGAACGGCCGGAGTAGTCGACGCGCTTGCCGAGCAGGTTCTGGCGGAAACGACCCTGCTTGCCCTTGAGCATGTCGGACAGCGACTTGAGCGGACGGTTGCCGGGGCCCGTGACCGGGCGACCGCGACGGCCGTTGTCGAAGAGGCTGTCGACGGCCTCCTGGAGCATGCGCTTCTCGTTGTTGACGATGATCTCGGGGGCACCGAGGTCGAGGAGGCGCTTCAGGCGGTTGTTGCGGTTGATGACGCGACGGTAGAGGTCGTTGAGGTCCGACGTCGCGAAGCGGCCACCGTCGAGCTGCACCATGGGGCGCAGGTCCGGCGGGATGACCGGGATCGCGTCGAGGACCATGCCCGACGGGTGGTTCGTCGTCATCTGGAAGGCGTTGACGACCTTGAGGCGCTTGATGGCGCGGGTCTTCTTCTGGCCCTTGCCGGTGGCGATGATCTCCTGGAGGAGGTCCGCCTCGGCGTCGAGGTCGAAGGACTCGAGGCGCTTCTGGATCGCCGCGGCGCCCATGCCGCCCTCGAAGTACAGACCGAAGCGGTCACGCATCTCGCGGTAGAGGATCTCGTCGCCCTCGAGGTCCTGGACCTTGAGGTTCTTGAACCGGTCCCAGACCTGCTCGAGGCGCTCGACCTGCTGGTCGGCACGCTTGCGGATGTTGTTCATCTCGCGCTCGGCCTGGTCGCGGACCTTGCGCTTCGCGTCGGCCTTGGCACCCTCGGCCTCGAGCTCGGCGACGTTGCGCTCGAGCAGCTGCGCGCGGGACTCGACGTCGGCGTCGCGGCGGTTCTCGATCTCCTTCTTCTCGACCTGGATCTGCGCCTCGAGCGACGGCAGGTCAGCGTGACGCTGGTCCTCGTCGACGGACGTGATCATGTAGGCCGCGAAGTAGATGACCTTCTCGAGGTCCTTCGGGGCAAGGTCGAGCAGGTAGCCGAGGCGGCTCGGCACACCCTTGAAGTACCAGATGTGGGTGACGGGGGCGGCGAGCTCGATGTGGCCCATCCGCTCACGGCGCACCTTGGCGCGCGTGACCTCGACGCCACAGCGCTCACAGATGATGCCCTTGAAGCGGACACGCTTGTACTTGCCGCAGTTGCACTCCCAGTCCCGGGTGGGGCCGAAGATGCGCTCGCAGAACAGGCCCTCCTTCTCGGGCTTGAGCGTGCGGTAGTTGATGGTCTCGGGCTTCTTGACCTCGCCGTGGCTCCACTGGCGGATGGATTCCGCGGTGGCGAGGCCGATGCGCAGCTCGTCGAAGAAGTTGACGTCGAGCACGTGGTTCCTTCTCTCGTAACTCTCGTTAAGTCTTTGGTCTGAGTGGTCTGGGTCCGTATGCCGTGTGCCCGTTACCGGGCAACGCGGGCTTTCCGGGGGGGACCCGGGGGGCGAAGCCCCCCGGGCGTTGGCCTTCTCAGACCTCTTCGACGCTGGACGGCTCACGCCGGCTCAGGTCGATGCCGAGCTCCTCCGCTGCGCGGAAGACCTCTTCGTCGGACTCCTTCATCTCGATCGTCGTGCCGTCGCTGCTCAGGACCTCGACGTTGAGACACAGGGACTGCATCTCCTTGAGGAGGACCTTGAACGACTCCGGGATGCCCGAGTCGGGGATGTTCTCGCCCTTGACGATGGCCTCGTAGACCTTCACGCGGCCGGGAACGTCGTCCGACTTGATCGTCAGCAGCTCCTGGAGCGTGTAGGCGGCGCCGTACGCCTCGAGGGCCCAGACCTCCATCTCACCGAAGCGCTGGCCACCGAACTGGGCCTTACCGCCGAGCGGCTGCTGGGTGATCATCGAGTAGGGGCCCGTCGAGCGAGCGTGGATCTTGTCGTCGACGAGGTGGTGGAGCTTGAGGATGTACATGTAGCCGACCGCGACGGGCTCCGGGAACGGCTCGCCGGAGCGGCCGTCGAAGAGGCGCGTCTTGCCCGAGGCGTCGATGAGGCGAACCCCGTCGCGCGTCTTGAGCGTCGAGTCGAGCAGACCCGTGACGACGTCCTCGGAGGCACCGTCGAAGACCGGCGTCGCCACGCGCGTGCCCGCAGGGGCCTCGTGCGCGTCGGGCGCGATCTCCTTGGCCCACTCCGGGCTGCCCTCGATCTTCCAGCCGCGCGAGGCGGCCCAGCCGAGGTGCAGCTCGAGGATCTGGCCGAGGTTCATACGACGCGGCACACCGTGCGGGTTGAGCACGACGTCGACCGGCGTGCCGTCCTCGAGGAAGGGCATGTCCTCGACCGGGAGGATCTTGGAGATGACGCCCTTGTTGCCGTGGCGGCCGGCGAGCTTGTCACCGTCGGTGATCTTGCGCTTGTTGGCCACGTAGACGCGGACGAGCTGGTTGACACCGGGCGGCAGGTCGTCGCCCATGTCGGCCCGGAACTCCTTGACACCGATGACCGTGCCGGTCTCGCCGTGGGGCACCTTGAGGCTCGTGTCACGGACCTCGCGCGCCTTCTCACCGAAGATGGCGCGCAGCAGGCGCTCCTCCGGCGTCAGCTCGGTCTCACCCTTGGGCGTGACCTTGCCGACGAGCAGGTCGCCGTCGCGGACCTCGGCGCCGACGCGGATGATGCCGCGCTCGTCGAGGTCGGCCAGGACCTCCTCGGAGACGTTCGGGATGTCCCGGGTGATCTCCTCGGGGCCGAGCTTGGTGTCACGGGCGTCGACCTCGTGCTCCTCGATGTGGATCGAGGAGAGGACGTCGTCCTGGACCAGGCGCTGGCTGAGGATGATCGCGTCCTCGTAGTTGTGGCCCTCCCACGACATGAACGCGACGAGCAGGTTGCGTCCGAGCGCCATCTCGCCACCCTCGGTCGCGGGACCGTCGGCGATGACGCCGCCGGCCTCGAGACGGTCGCCCTCGTTGACGACGACGACCTGGTTGTAGCTCGTGCCCTGGTTGGAGCGCGCGAACTTGGCGATGCGGTACGTCTGGTAGGTGCCGTCGTCGTTGGCGACGGTGACGAGGTCAGCCGACACCTCCTGCACGACACCGGCCTTCTCGGCGCGGACGACGTCGCCCGAGTCGAGGGCGGCGCGGAACTCCATGCCGGTGCCGACGATGGGCGCCTCGCTCTTGACGAGCGGGACGGCCTGACGCTGCATGTTCGCGCCCATGAGGGCACGGTTGGCGTCGTCGTGCTCGAGGAACGGGATCATCGCGGTCGCGGCGGACACCATCTGGCGCGGCGAGACGTCCATGTAGTCGACCTCGTCGCCGGGGACGAGCTCGACCTCTCCACCCTTGGTGCGCACGAGCACGCGGTCCTCGGTGAAGTTGTTCTGCTTGTCGAGCGGCGCGTTGGCCTGGGCGACGACGTAGCGGTCCTCCTCGTCGGCGGACAGGTAGTCGATCTCGTCGGTGACGTGACCGTCACGCACCTTGCGGTACGGCGTCTCGATGAAGCCGAACGCGTTGATGCGACCGTAGGACGCGAGCGAGCCGATGAGGCCGATGTTCGGGCCTTCCGGGGTCTCGATCGGGCACATGCGGCCGTAGTGCGACGGGTGGACGTCACGGACCTCCATCTGGGCGCGGTCACGGGAGATACCACCCGGGCCGAGCGCGGACAGACGACGCTTGTGCGTCAGACCCGCGAGCGGGTTGTTCTGGTCCATGAACTGCGAGAGCTGCGACGTGCCGAAGAACTCCTTGATCGAGGCCACCACGGGGCGGATGTTGATCAGGGTCTGCGGCGTGATCGCCTCGACGTCCTGCGTGGTCATGCGCTCGCGGACGACGCGCTCCATGCGGGACAGGCCGGTGCGGACCTGGTTCTGGATGAGCTCGCCGACGGAGCGCAGGCGACGGTTGCCGAAGTGGTCGATGTCGTCGACCTCGACGCGCACGTCGATCTCGTCGCCGTTCTTGACGCCCTTCATCGAGTCCTGGCCGTCGTGCAGCGTGACGATGAACTTGATCGTCTTGACGATGTCGTCGATCGACAGGGTCGAGTCGTTGATCGAGGCGTCGAGACCGAGCTTCTTGTTCACCTTGTAGCGGCCGACCTTGGCGAGGTCGTAGCGCTTGCCGTTGAAGTAGAGGTTGTCGAGCAGCGTCTGCGCGGCCTCCTTGGTCGGCGGCTCGCCCGGGCGCAGCTTGCGGTAGATGTCGAGCAGGGCGTCGTCCTGGCCCTGGGTGTGGTCCTTCTCCAGGGTGAGGCGCATCGACTCGAACTCGCCGAACTCCTCGAGGATCTGGGCCTCGGTCCAGCCGAGGGCCTTGAGGAGCACGGTGACCGACTGCTTGCGCTTGCGGTCGACGCGGACGCCGACCATGTCGCGCTTGTCGATCTCGAACTCGAGCCAGGCACCGCGGCTCGGGATGATCTTGGCGGTGTAGATGTCCTTGTCGGACGTCTTGTCGGGCGTGCGCTCGAAGTACACGCCCGGGCTGCGGACGAGCTGCGAGACGACGACACGCTCGGTGCCGTTGATGATGAAGGTGCCGCGCTCGGTCATGAGCGGGAAGTCGCCCATGAAGACCGTCTGGCTCTTGATCTCGCCCGTCTGGGCGTTCATGAACTCGGCGGTCACGAAGAGCGGCGCGTCGTACGTCTGGTCGCGCTCCTTGCACGACTCGATCGTCTTGCGGGTCTCCTCGAAGCGGTGGTCGCGGAACGACAGCGACATCGAGCCGCTGAAGTCCTCGATCGGGGAGATCTCCTCGAAGATCTCCTCGAGCCCGGACCGGTCCGGGACGTCGGTGCGTCCCTCGGCCTTGGCCGCGGCGACGCGAGCCTGCCAGCGCTCGTTGCCGAGCAGCCAGTCAAAGCTCTCCGTCTGAAGCGCCAGGAGGTCGGGGACCTCGAGTGGTTCGCGAATCTTCGCGAAGGACAGACGCCCCGAAGGGGTCTGTGCGGTGGACATGTTCGTCGCAGTACGCGAGGCAGCCAAGGAGGGTCCTTCCACGGGCCTTTTTCGAATCTTCAGATCCGCGTTGCCGCATGGCTCCGCTCGCGGGTCCCGAGGTCATGCCGAATGCCGTGAGGCAATGGGGAGTGGCCTGACCGAGGTCGCGAAGGATGGGCATGGGCAGCGCAAAGGCCTAGCCTACCCACAAAGGGCAGGAGTGTCCAGCCGGGTCAAGGAGCGGAGGTCGTCCGACGAGGGGCCACCCGGTCTCGAAACGACCGACTGCCCTCGACGTGACCTGCCACGCCCCCTGGACCGGGAGCTCGCGATGCGAACGCGACGAATATGGCCCTCCGCGGGGCTGGCGTCAAGACCCACCCCTGTGCAGGCGCGTCGCCGCGCCCCGGCGCGGCCGGGGTCGGAGCCCGCTGACCTGCAGGAACACGCCCGGTGGACGCGCTGTTCCGGGGGCAGCGGCACGGCGCCGTCCTAGCATGAGGCACGCCAGCGATCCGTTGACGACTCCTTCCGAGAGGGAAGCCATGTCCGATCCCAACCCGCCCGAGCAACCGTCCTTCAACCGCCCGGTCGGTGGCGACCCGACCACCCCGCTGCCGAGCAACCAGCCAATGGCACCCGCTCCCGGTGCAGGCAGCACCCCTCCCCCACCGCCGCGGGTCCCGGTGGCCCCGCCCGCCGGGTCCGGCGGCATGTCGAGCCTGCCCGACCCCGCGAGGGAGGGGGCCGGCTTCTTCGCCGCACTCTTCGACTTCAGCTTCACCAACTTCGTCACGCCGATCCTCGTGCGCTTCGTCTACGTGCTCGCGACGGTCGCCCTCGCTGTGACCTGGCTCATCTTCGTCATCGCCGGCTTCGCGAACAGTCTCGGCGCGGGCCTCGGCGCCCTCATCCTCGGGCCGGTCTTCGTCGTGATCTACCTCGCCGTCATCCGGATGACCCTCGAGTTCTACCTCTCGGTGGTGCGCATGAGCGAGGACATCCACAAGCGCCTCCCCCAGGCCTGACCGGCCACCCCCGTCCCGATCGAAGGAGCAGTTCGTCCGGGCCTTGACGGCTTCGGACGAACTGCTCCTTCGATCAGAGGGCGGGCTGCTGCTGGGTGATGCAGTGGATGCCTCCGCCGCGGTCGAAGAGCGGACGCGCATCGACACCGACCACGCGGCGCCCCGGGTATGCCTCGCCGAGAATGCCCAGGGACGCGTCGTCCTGCTCGTCACCGAACGAGCACGCGATGACGCCGTCGTTGACGACGAGGTGGTTGATGTAGGACCAGTCGACCGGACCCTCTGCGTCGGCGAGGGTCCGCGGCGCCGGGACGCCGACGACCTCGAAGCGCTCGCCCCGAGCGTCGCGGGCGTTCTCGAGGAGCTCACGCAGCTCGCGAGAGACGGCATGGTCGGGGTGCGACGGGTCCCGCTGCTCGTGGAGCAGCACGACGCCGGGGCTCGCGATCGTCGCCACGATGTCGACGTGACCGCGGGTGCCGAACTCGTCGTAGTCGCGGGTCAGACCCCGTGGCAGCCACACGCACGACGTGACGCCGATGGTGCGGGCGAGCTCTGCCTCGACGTCCGCTCGGGTCAGTCCCGGGTTGCGACCCGGGTCGAGCTGCACCGTCTCGGTGAGCAGCACGGTGCCCAGCCCGTCGACGTGGATGCCGCCCCCCTCGTTCACGAGCGACGAGCCGATGACCTCGGCGCCGCTCAGGCCGCCGACGAGGGCGCCGATGCGCGCGTCGTGCTCCCAGGCGGCCCACGACTGGGCGCCCCAACCGTTGAACACCCAGTCGACCGCTCCCAGGCGCGTGCCGTCCGCCGACCGGACGAAGGTCGGGCCGATGTCACGCATCCACGCGTCGTCCAGGGCGGCCGGCACGAGCTCGACGTCCGGGTGCAGGTGCTCCTGGGCGACGGCGACGTCTCCGGGGACGACGACCATGCGGACCGGCTCGAACTGCACGACCGCGTTCGCGACAGCGGCCCAGGTGCGACGAGCGGTGGCCACCTCGTCCGGGGTGTCACCGAGCGTGTAGCCCTGGCTGGGCCACGCCATCCACGTGCACTCGTGGCGATCGGTCTCCGACGGCATACGCCAGCCGGCCGGGCCGGCCGCGTCCCCCGGTGCCGAGACGGCGTCAGTCACTGCCCCGCCTCGTGACGGTGCTCGTCACGCACCGGGGCCGTCAGGGCTGCATACGAGTCCGGCCGGCGGGTCGAGAGGAACGGGAAGAGCTCGAGCCAGTCACGGCGCTGCGCGAGGTCGAGGTCCGCGACGAGGACGGCCGCCTCGTCGCGTGGTGCCTGGACGAGGATCCGGCCGTAGGGGTCGGAGATGAACGAGCTGCCGTAGAAGGTGATGAGGCCCTCGGTGCCGAAGCGGTTGGGCACGACCATGAACAGGCCGTTGGCGATGCCGTTGCCGACGATGACCTGCTGCCACAGCGGCTGGGTGTCGAAGGCGGGATGGTCGGGCTCCGAGCCGATGGCGGTCGGGTAGCAGAGCACCTGGGCGCCGGCCAGGGAGTAGAGCCGGGCCACCTCGGGGAACCACTCGTCCCAGCACGTCGGGAGCCCGAGCCTGAGGGACGGGTCGCCAAGCGCGACAACGGGATACGCGTCATCCGGGGGTCCGGGACGGAAGTACTTGTCCTCGTAGTAGCCGGCGGTGACAGGGATGTGGGTCTTGCGGGTCCGCGCCACGACCTCACCGCTGGGGGCCACGACGACGGCGGTGTTGAAGCCCAGCCCGTCGCCCTGGTCGGCACGTTCGTAGAGGGAGGCATGGACATGGACCCCGAAGTCGCGAGCAGCGGCTCGGGCGAAGCTCACCGTCGGGCCGGTGTCCAGGTCCTCGGCAGTGGCCGACGGGGTGCCCTCGGGCAACGTGTCGGCCGGGTAGCGGGACAGCGTCAGCTCGGGCAGGAAGACGATCGAGGCGCCGGCCTCGGCCGCCGTGCGGATGCCGTCCCGGAGCGTCTCGACGAGGGCGTCGGGATCGTCGACCCACTCGTGCTGGACGAGGCCGACCCGCACGGGGGCCGTGTCGGGCTGCTGGACTCGGGCGAGGGACTCTGGGACGCCATTGGCCTGGAGAAGCTTCACAGCAGGAAGTATGCACCCACGGGAGCTCACGGCCCTGGCGGGCCTGCGCCCCCGTGAACCCCCGAAAACCACCCCACGGGAGCTCACGGCCCTGGCGGGCCTGCGCCCCCGTGAACCCCCGAAAACCACCCCACGGGAGCTCACGGCCCTGGCGGGCCTGCGCCCCCGTGAACCCCCGAAAACCACCCGGGGTCGCGGCTCCGTGGGCCGTGGAACCGCGGCCGACCGAGGGTGGGTCTGGGCCGACTCAGTAGGCGGACAGCTCGCTGACCAGCCAGCGGTCGCCGACCTTGCGCATGGTCGCGATGACCCGGTTCTGGTCGATGGCGGGAGCCTGCTGCGCCTTGGTGGTCGTCGCCTGGTTGACGAATGCCATGACGCGCACCGTCGTGCCCTCGCCGCCGTCACCCGTCGAGTCCATCACGCCGGCGTCGTAGACCTTCGCCTGCACCGTGGCGTCGTTCTTGACGGCCATGGGCTTGATGTCGGTGGCCGCGACCTTGGTGAACTGGTCCTTGAACGGCGAGGCCAGCTGGGGGGTGACCTCCCCGATGTGCTTGTCGAAGGCGGCACCGCTGTAGCTGAGCAGGCTCTCGAGCGTCGTGCGCGCCGAGCCGACGGCGGCGGCGCGGTCGGTGTCGGAGACCGAGGGGCGAAGGGCGTAGACGAGGGATGCCGCGAGCAGGGCGAGCGCGAGGCTGGCACCGATCGCCGGAGCCCACAGGCGCCGTGAGCCGCCGGCACCCACAGTGCGTCGACGGTTCCCGGCGTGCTCGCTCGGCTCGTCGAACTCGCTCGTCGAGGGTTCCGCGTCGACCGGGCGCTCGGGGACCAAGCGGGGCGGCAGCACGAGCGTCGAGGCGGCGGACGCGTCGGCGGAAGGTCGGCGGCGGGCGCCGGCCACCCGCTTGCGAGGGCTGGCTGCGCCGACTGGACGGCGGGGTTCAGCTGACGAAGTCAAGGGTGCTCACCTTCCACGCGTCGCCGATCTTGACGAGGTCGAGCCGGAGCCGATAGGTCTTCTTCTCGGCCTGAGGGGTCGAGGCGTTGGAGGTCGGGGCGACGATCCCGACGATGACCTTCGCCGAGTCGTCGTCACTGGACACGAGCGAGGCCTCGGCCCGCTCCACGGTGGAGACCGTCTTGTTGGCGGTGACGACCGGCTTCAGCTGGGCCAGCGTGGACGCATACTCCTTCTGGAACGCGCCGGTGGACTCATCGAGGACGCGCTTGGTGTCGGCGTCGAAGGACGCGGCGTTCATCGTCACGAAGTTCACCGCGATCTGACGCCCGGCGGCCAGGGCCGCAGCGCGGTTGTCGGCGTCGCGCTGCTGCTGCCAGACCGAGCGGCCGAGGGTCGCCGTGACCGCGACGGCAGCGAGCAGGAGCACGGCAGCCAGGATCCACAGCAGGCGTGGGGTGGGGCGCCACGTGCCTGCGGCGTCCGTCGCATCCGGGGCGGTGGCGGCCGAGCGGTTCGGCTCGCGGTCCGGGGAGCTCTCGGGCGGCTGCGGCCGCTCGGTCTCCGGGTGGGTGTTGACCATCGTCATTGAGGGGGTTTCCTTCCGTCACCGGCTAGCGGAGCGCCTCCTGCATCATCCAGAGCCAGCTCGTGCCGTTGTCGGTCCGTCCGTCGCCACCGGCCGGTGCGACCGGCGACTGCACTGTCAACGAGGAGGGGCTGCCGGAGGTCACGGCCCGGTTTCCCAGTGCCACGGGGGTGGCCCCGAAGGCCATCGGGTAGCTCTGGCCGCTCTGCCCTCCCCGGGTGGGTTTCGGGGCGTTCTGCGCACCGCGGACGTTGACGCCCGAGCCGCGCGAGGCGGCGCAGTGGGCGTCGAGGTTGACCGGCGGCAGCCCCGTCGTGCGGTGCGGGTCGACCTTCGTCGTGCCCTCGTAGCCGGCCTCGCAGGCCTTCGGGTCGTCCACGTTGAGGACGAGACCGAAGTGGGCGGTCCCGTCCCCGGGCACGACCGTGAAGCCACCGGTGACGACGTCGGGGTAGGTGACGAGGAGCTGTTCGATGCCGTCGAGACGGGCGGTCGTCACGTTGCCGATGGTGATGAAGTTGGCGAGGAGCGCGGAGAGGCTCTGCTTGTTCTCCGAGATCAGGGCATCGAGCTGCTGCACCGCCACGGTCCCGCGGTCGAGGACGACGCGCAGGTCGGGGTCGGCCTCGCGCAGGGCATCGGCGACGTTCGCGAAGCCGGACACGCTCGTGCGGATGTCGGCGCCGCTCCGGACCTGGGTGTCGAGGACGATCCGGCCGTCGTCGATGAGGCGCGTGGTCTGCGGAAGCGCCTCGGACGCGGCGGCCGTCAGGGCGTCGCCCGAGTCGATGAGCCGCTGCAGGTCCGTGCCGCCGCCCTTGAACGCCTGGGCCAGCTCGTCCACCGTGGTGACGAGGGCGTCGCGCGGCACCGACGCGACGGTGTCGTCGACGTGCTGGAGCAGCTGGTCGATGCGGATCGGGAAGGCGGTGCGGTCGCGGGGGATGACGTCACCGGAGGCGAGGTAGGGCGCCCGGGAGCTGCGCGGTTGCAGGTCGAGGTACTGCTCCCCCACCGCCGAGCGGTTCTCGACGACGGCCTTGGTGTCCTTCGGGATCTCGGTACCGCGATCGAGCCTGGCGTCGACCGCGACGCCGTCACCTGACAGGCGCAGCGCCTCGACCTTGCCCACCGTGACGCCACGGTAGGTCACCTCGGCGCCCACGAAGATGCCGCCCGACTGCGCGAGGTCGGCTGACACGACGTAGCTGCCGCCGGCGATCTTGTCGGTCAGCCCGACGTAGCTGGCCGAGAGGATGGCGACGAGTGTGACGGACAGCAGGGCGAAGGCGGCGAGCTGGAGCCGCACGGTCCTGGTGATCATCGGGAACCTCCCGTGGGGAAGAGCGTGGACCAGGAGGCGGCATCGGCCGAGCCCGACCCGGACGGACCCGACCCAAGGAGCCCGCCTGGCAAGGTCGGGGCCGGCACGCCGGTGACCGTCGGCAGCGGGACCGTCGGCAGGGGCAGCTTCGGCACCTGCCCCGGAGGCAGGGGGACGGAGGGCAGTTGCACCGAGGGCAGTGCCGCACCCGGTACGTTCGGCAGCTTGCCGACGCCGAGGTTGTCGGCGATGGTGCCGAGGTTGGTGTCGAGGGTCGCCCAGAGGTTGGTGAAGTCACCCTTGATGGTGTTCTGCGCGTTGTTCGGGAAGGGGTAGGTCAGCAGCAGCTGGTAGCTCTTCGGCAGGTCGTCACCTGCCTTGTTGAGCTCGCGCAGGATCGGGCTGATCGCCCGGAGGTTGGCCTCGAGGTCGGCCCGCGACCCGCGGATGACGCGCGTTCCGACCTCGCCGAGGTTCTGCAGGGCGGTGAGCATCGCGGTGAGCTGGCGGCGCTGGTCGGCGAGGATCGTCAGGCCCTTCGGCAGCTCGTCCAGCGCTGCGGCGATCTTGGCCTGGTTCTTCGCGAGCGTCGACGACAGCCGGTCGATGCTGTCGATGGCGCGGACGATCTCGCCCTTCTGTGCGTCGAGTCCGCCGACGAACGTGTTCAGCTGCGTGACGAGGTCCTTGACGTCGCCGGTGCGGCCACGGAGCGCGTTGTCGAGCTCGACCTCGATGGTCTTCAGCTGGGCGACGCCACCACCGTTGAGCAGCAGCGACATCGCCCCGAGGACCTCCTCGACCTCGGGGTTGCGGCTGGTCCGCGTCAGCGGGATGCGGTCCCCCTGCCCGAGACGGCCCTGGGGCGGCGCGTCGGTCGGAGCTGCGAGCGCGACGTACTTCTCGCCGAGCAGCGAGGTCTGCTTGAGCTCGGCGGTGGCGTTGTCCGGCAGCACGACGTTGCCGGGCAGCCGCATCCGCACCGTCGCGGTCCAGCCCGTCACCTGGATGTCCTCGACCGAGCCCACGGTGACCTGGTTGACCTTGACCGACGACTGGGGCACGAGGTCGAGGACGTCGGCGAACTCGGCCGTGACGGTGTAGGAGTTGTCGCCCGTGCCGGCACCGCCGGGGAGTGGCAGGTCGTAGGCGCTGCAGCCGGAGACCCCTACGAGGGTCAGCAGGCTGAGCGCGATGGTCACCACGCGGGTCTTCCTCGGGGGGGTCACGGGGGGCGTGGCCCCCCGTGGGTCGGCATACGTCATCGGGAGCCTCCGAGCAGTCCGCCGAGGGTGGGGTCGGCACCGCGCAGGTTGACCAGGCCGCTCGGCTGCGGGGTGCCTTGCAGCGCAGCGCCGCTCGGCAGCGAGGGGAGGGTGGGCAGCTTCGGCAGGAGTGCGCTCTTGAGCGAGTCGCACAGCTTGGTGTTCCCGGTCTGCGTCGGCCCGGTCAGGATCGAGCACACGAGCAGCAACGGGTCGTCGAGTCCCTTGGCGTTGTTGCGGGTGTCGAGCGTGCCGGTCTGGGGGTGGTAGGCGTTCTGGAGGTTCGACAGCGCGACGGGCGCGTTCTCGAGGACCTGCGCCAGCGCCTGGCGGCTCTTGACGACCGCGTTGGTCACGCTGACCGTCCGGTCGAGGTCGCTCTTGAGCAGGGCCCGGTTGTCGGCGACGAAGCCCGAGACCTCGTCGACGGCGACACCGAGGCTCTCGAGCGTCGCCTTGAGGTTCTCGCGCTCCTCGCTGAGCTGGGTCGCGACCGTGGCGAGGTCGGAGTTGAGCCGACGCACCTGCGTGTTGTTCGTGGCCAGCATCGAGGTGAAGGACTGGAGGTTCTTGACCGTGCCGAAGAGGTCGTCACGACTCCCGGACAAGGTCGACAGCGCGGTCGACAGGTCGTGGACCGTGCCGTTGATCTTGTCGCCGTTGCCGTCCAGGTTGGCCGCGGACGTGCGCAGCAGCTCGTTGAGCGCGCCGTTCTTGTTGGCGCCGTCGGGTCCGAGCGCCACCATGAGGTCGTCGAGGCTCTGGGACACGCGGTCGAGCTCGACGGGAACCGCGGTGCGCTCGAGCGGGATCCTGGTCCCGGCGGCCATCGCGGGCCCGGACTGGTAGACGGGGAGCAGCTGGACGTAACGGTCCGAGACGAGCGACGGTGCGACGATGGCGGCCTTCGCCGAGGCCGGCACGCGGTACTTGTCGTCGTAGCTGAAGGTCACGTGCACGTGGTCACCCTCGGGGGTCACGGTGTCGACCTTGCCGACCTTGACCCCGAGGATGCGCACGTCGGAGCCCGGGTAGAGACCGACCGCCCGGGTGAAGTCGGCACTGACCGCCGTCTGGCCCTGGTGCGGCCAGAAGACGACGGCCGCCGCGACGAGCGCGACGACGACGAGGCCGGTCACCACCTTGCCGAGCACGGTGGCGGGACCGTGGAGGCGGCCGAACGGCATACGTGACACGCGGGACGCGGGCATCAGCGACCACCTCCGGAGGTGCCGGGAAGGAGCAGGTCGGGCAGCTTCGTCCCGGGCAGGGCCAGCCCGGGCGTGCCGACGGGGACGACGAGGTTGGAGACCCACGTGTCGAACCAGCGACCGGTGCCGAGCGTGTTGGCGTAGACGCGCGTGAACGGCGCCATGGCGTCGATCGTCTTCTGCAGGTCGGTCTCGTGCTTCTGGAGCAGGGCCAGGGTCTTGTCGAGCTCGGCGAGGGCCGGCTTCAGCTGGGCCCGGTTGTCCCGGGCCAGCCCGGTGAGCTGCGTCGCGAGCGCCGAGGTGTTGCGGAAGAGCGTGCGGATGTCGTCGCGGCGCTTGACCAGCTCGACCATGAGCAGGTCGGCGTCCTTGATGAGGGTGCTCACCTGGTCGTTGCGGCTGCGCACGAGACCACTGACGCTGTTGGCCCGCTGGAGCAGCGAGCCCAGCTCCGCGTCGCGGCTCGCGACGGTGCGCGAGAGGCGGGACAGGCCGTCGAGGGTGGCCTTGACGTACTTCGGGCTGTCCTTGAACTCCGTGGCGATGACACCGAGGGACGTCGCCAGCTGGCCGGTGTCGATGCGTTCGGTGGTCGTCGTCAGGTCCTGGAAGGCGTTGACGATGTCGTAGGAGCTGACCGTGCGCGCCAGGGGGATCTGCGCGTCCGGGTCGAGCTGGCCCTGGCCCTTGGGGTCGAGCGCGACGTACTTCTCGCCGAGGATCGTCTTCATCCGGATCGAGGCGCCGGTCTGCGGGCCGAAGCTCGCGTCCTCGGTGATCGTGAAGTCGACACGGACGTGGCCGTTCTCGAGGTCGACGCCCGTCACCTTGCCGACCTTGACGCCGGCGATGCGCACGTCGTCGTCGGGCTTGATGCCGCCGGCCTCCGAGAAGGCTGCGCTGTAGGCCGTCCCGCCGCCGATGATCGGCAGGTTGGACGCGTTGAAGGCCAGGTAGAGCAGCACGGCGATGACGAGCAGTCCGACCGCGCCGATGGGGACCGGGTTGCGCTCTCGGAAGGGGATGCTCACGACTTGCACCTCGCAGACGCGACGTCGTAGGTGGGGCTGACGCCGGGCAGGATCGGGCTCCGCGTGTCGAACTTGCAGAGGTAGAAGTTGAACCACGAGCCGTAGGTCGCCGTGCGGGTCAGGGTGGTGATGCGGCCCGGGGCGCCGGTGATGAAGTCCTCGAACTCCTTGACGTTCCCCGGCTTGTTGAGGGTCGTGGCGAGAGTACGCAGCTGGGCGACGTCGTCCTTGATGAGCGGTCGCGTCGAGACGAGCAGGTCGGCGGTCTCTGCCGAGAGCGTGTTGATGCCGGACAGCGAACGTCCGATCGTCTCGCGGTCGGCGGCGAGCCCGCTCGTGAACCGCTGGAGCTGGTCGATGAGTGAGAGCAGCTGCTGGTCATGGGCGTCGACCGTGCCGAGCACGGTGTTGAGGTTGTCGATGGTGCGACCGATGACGGCGTCGCGGTCGGCGATGGCGGACGTGAGGCTGGCCGTCTTGGCGAGCAGGGAGTTCACGTCGCCGCCCTCCCCCTGCAGGGTCTGGATGAGCAGACCCGAGAGCTCGTTGACGTCGCTCGGGGACAGCGCCGCGAAGAGCGGCTTGAAGCCGTTGAAGAGCACGGTGAGGTCGAGCGCCGGGTGGGTGCGCGACAGCGGGATCGTCGAGCCGTCCGCCAGCGGCGCCGGCGCGCCCGCGCCCTGGGACAGCGCGAGGTAGCGCTGGCCGACGAGGTTGCGGTACTTGACGGTCACCTCGGTGCCCTGGGTGAGGACCGAGCTCTTGAGCACCGAGAAGTCGATGTCGGCCGTGGCGCCGTCGGACCTCGCGTCACGGGCGACGCGCACGTCGGTCACCTCGCCGACCCGGACACCGGCGATGCGGACGTCCTGACCGGGGATCACGCCCGTGGCGTCGCTGACGACGGCCGTGTAGGTCGCCTTGGACCCGAACTGGATGTTCGCGATGGTCAGCGCGAGGATGCTCGTCGCGAAGAGCGTGACCGCCGCGAAGATGATGAGCTTGACGAGTGAGCCCTTGACCTTCATCGCGTGCTCACCACCGTGCCGCGCATCATCGGACCGGCGAGCAGGGTCTGGATGCTGCTCGTGTCCTGGTCGACGGGGTGGCCGTCGCGGGCGAGGAGGGCGCCGACGACGCGCTGCTCATCGGCAGTGCCGGAGCTCCCGGAGTCCGCGGCGGACGCGTTGCCGAGCAGCGCCTGCGGCACGGCGGAGAAGGGCTGGGCGTTGCTCGCGGGCTGGGTGCCGTCGTCGAAGTGGTTGCCGGCGAAGGGGTTGGACTGGGAACCGCCCGGTGTCGGCAGGCCGTAGCAGTGGGGCCCGCGCTTGTCGTCCCAGCGCGGCTCCTCCCCCGGCCGGTACGGCTGGCGGGGTGGCACGACCTCCAGGGTGATGTGGAAGGTGCCGCCGGAGAAGGCCGCGTTGGCGCGCGGGAGCCAGTTGACCAGGCCGGAGGCCACGCACGGGTAGATGGGCGAGTACTCCGCGAGCAGCTGCAGGGTCGGCTTGCTCACCTGCCCGACCTGGATGATGCGCTGCTCGTTGTCGTGCAGGAACCCCGCTGCGTCGTTGGCGAAGCCGGCCGTGCCGACGAGGAAGGCCGCGAGCTGCTGGTTCTTCTCGACGATGGTCTTGTTGGTGACCCGGAGCGACTCGGTGAGGCGGAAGAAGTCGGGGGCGACCCCGGCGTAGAGGTCAGCGGTGTCGGCGACCAGCGAGATGTCCTTCTGGATCGTCGGCATGCTGGGGTTGAGCGCCTTGAGGTAGCGGTCGACGAGCACGAGGTTGCGACCGATCTGGTCGCCGCGGCCGTCGAGGGTCGTCGACAGCGCGTTGAGGGTGGTGGCCAGCTTGGCCGGCTGGACCGTGCGCAGCAGCGGGTAGAGGTTGTCGAGGACGGTCTCGAGCTCGATGGACACCCGGCTGCGGTCCTGCGGGATGACGTCGCCGGCCCGGATCGGTCGCGCCGGCTGGGCCGCCGTGACCAGGTCGACGTAGCGCTCGCCGAAGAGGGTCTTGGGCAGCAGGCGCGCGGTGACGTTCGACGGGATCTTCGCGACCTCGTCGGGCTGGAGCGCCAGCTCCAGCCGCGCCCCCGTCGGCGTGGCCTCGACGTGGCGCACCTCGCCGACGAGCAGGCCGCGCAGCTTGACGTCCGAGCTCTCCTGCAGCTGGCTGCCCAGGCGGTCCGTCTCGAGCGTAACCATGACGACGGGCGTGAAGCGCTTCTGGAACGACGCGATCGCGAGGCCGAGGAGCAGCGCCAGCACGAGGAGGAAGACGATTCCGTATGCCTTCTGCCCCAGGCGTTTCCGCGTGTGCTGGGTGATCGGGCCCGGTGTCGCGTCGGTGCTGACGTCCGTGGCGGCATCGGTCGGCGTGACGGTCATCCGGCGATCCTCACGCTCGTCGTGGCACCCCAGATGGCGAGGGAGAGGAAGAAGTCGACGATGTTGATGGCGACGATCGAGGTGCGCACCGCCGTGCCGACCGCGACGCCGACACCGGCCGGACCACCCGAGGCGGTGTAGCCGTAGTAGCAGTGGATGAGGATGATGACGACGGCGAAGACCATGACTTTCGCGAACGACCAGAACACGTCACCGGGCGGCAGGAACAGGTGGAAGTAGTGGTCGTAGGTGCCCTCGGACTGACCGAAGTACGCCGTGGCGATGAACCGCGTGGCGGCATACGAGCTGAGCAGCCCCAGGACGTAGAGCGGGATGACGGCGATGAAGCCCGCGATCATGCGGGTCGTGACGAGGAACGGCAGCGAGGGGATGCCCATGACCTCGAGGGCGTCGACCTCCTCGGAGATGCGCATGGCGCCGAGCTGCGCCGTGAAGCCGCAGCCGACGGTCGCGGCGAGCGCCAGGCCCGCGACGAGCGGGGCGATCTCACGGGTGTTGAGGTAGGCCGAGAAGAAGCCGGTGAAGGCGCCGGTCCCGAGCTGCTCGAGGGACGAGTAACCCTGCAGACCGACCTCGGTCCCGGTGAAGAAGGCGAGGAAGGCGATGACGCCGACCGTGCCGCCGATGACCGAGAGCGCACCGGTGCCGAGCGACACCTCGGCGAGCAGTCGGACGACCTCCTTCTTGTAGCGGCGAAGCGTGCGACCGCTCCACGCGAGCGAGCGCACGTAGAAGCGCATCTGCTCGCCGAGTGAGTCGAGCGCCCGCGAGGGCCTGGACGCGAGGTCGAGCAGCCGCTCCGCGCTCGCGCCACGGGTCGTCTTGTCCGTCTTGGTTGCCATCGTCGCCTCTCAGATCTTCTGCGGGACGACTTGGAAGTACACGGCCGTGATGACGAAGTTGACGACGAAGAGCAGCATGAAGGTGATGACGACGCTCTGGTTCACGGCGTCACCCACGCCCTTCGGACCGCCGCCGGCGTTCAGCCCCTTGAAGGCGGCCACCACCGCGGAGATGGCGCCGAAGATCAGCGCCTTGATCTCGGCGGTCCACAGGTCGGGCAGCTGCGCCAGTGCGGTGAAGCTGGCGATGTAGGCGCCCGGCGTGCCGCCCTGGACGATGACGTTGAAGACGTAGCCACCGACGACCCCGACGACCGAGACGAGGCCGTTGAGCAGGACGGCGACGAGCATCGAGGCGAGGACGCGGGGCACGACGAGGCGCTGGATCGGACTGATGCCGAGCACCTCCATGGCGTCGATCTCCTCGCGGATCTTGCGGGAACCGATGTCGGCGCAGATCGCCGAGCCGCCGGCGCCCGCGATGAGCAGGGCGGTCACGATGGGGCTCGCCTCGCGGAGCACCGCGAGCACGCTCGCCGCTCCGGTGTAGGACTGAGCCCCGAGCTGGCGGGTCAGCGTGCCGAGCTGGAGGGCGATGACGGCGCCGAACGGGATGGACACGAGGGCCGTCGGCAGGATGGTCACGCTGGCGATGAACCACGCCTGCTGGATGAACTCCTTGACCTGGAACGGACGTTTCGGCAGGGCCCTCATGACGTCGAGGGCGAGGGCGAAGAGGGAGCCCGACTGCCTCAGGGCACCGGTGAGGGGCGCGGCCACGTCAGCTCACCTCGCCGACGAGCTCGGGAGACTCCGCCGTGGTGGGCTGGACGGCCGTCGGCGTGGCCGGCGCGGAGCGGACGCCGGGGACGCCCGCCTTGTCGGACAGGAAGGAGCCGGGCGGAGGGGTCACGCCGTTGGCGCGACACCAGTCCCCTGCCGGGCGCTCCGCGCGACGCGGCGACCCGTCGCTCGTGCGCAGCTGGAGGGCGATGGGTGGCAGCGGGGGCAGCTCCTGGCCCTCCTCGGCCGCCAGCTCGTCGGCGTCCTTCTCCTCCGACATGCCGATCGGGCCCACGGTCTGGGCGTTGAGGAACTGGCGCACGACCGGCTCCTCCGAGCTCAGCAGCATCTCGCGCGGGCCGAACATCGCCAAGTGCTTGTGGTAGAGCAGCCCGATGTTGTCGGGCACGGTGCGAGCCGTGTTGATGTCGTGCGTGACGATGAGGAAGGTCGCGTCGATCTGGGCGTTGAGGTCGATGAAGAGCTGGTTGATGTAGGAGGTGCGCACCGGGTCGAGGCCCGAGTCGGGCTCGTCGATGAGGAGGATCTCGGGGTCGAGCACCAGCGCGCGGGCCAGGCCGGCGCGCTTGCGCATGCCGCCGGAGATCTCACCCGGGAGCTTGCTCTCGGCGCCCGAGAGACCGACGAGCTCCATCTTCTCGTTGACGATGCGCTTGATCTCGGCCTCGGACTTCTTCGTGTGCTCGCGCAGCGGGAAGGCGACGTTGTCGTAGAGGGTCATGGACCCGAAGAGGGCGCCGTCCTGGAAGAGGACACCGAACAGCTTGCGCACCTCGTAGAGGTCGGCCTCGCGCAGGCGCGTCAGGTCGCGCCCGTTGATGACGATCGAGCCGGCGTCCGGCTTGAGCAGCCCGACGAGCGTCTTGAGGAAGACGGACTTGCCCGTGCCCGAAGGCCCGAGCATGACCGAGATCTCCCCCGCGGGAAGCGTGAGGGTCACGTCCCGCCAGATCGTCTGCGAACCGAAGGTCTTGGTCAGACCCGTGACCGCGATCTCCACACCCATGTGGCACCTACCTGTGTCTCTCTGGCCGTCTCGACTCGGCTACGGGGGAAACGACAGGACTCAGGGGAAGTTACGGGTGAGTTCTGTGCCGTGGACTCGTGGCGCTCGGCGCCACGAATCACCGACGCCGGCGGCGTGACGACGTCAGCCGTGGGTGCCGGTGACCTCGTGGCCGACCCCGCCGTCGTCGACGCGCAGCGTGACTGACGCGATGCGCTCGCCGCCGTCGAGCTCGGCGAGGCGCCCGAGCACCTCGGCCATGCGGCCGAACGTGTCCGGGGTGGGCACGGGGGCCTGCCCGTCGGCATTGCCCGACAGCCCGGTCAGGCGGTGGTCACCATCGACGGTGATGGCCGCGGTCATCCGGTGGAGGGGCGCACCGCGCAGCTCCTCGATCCCGTGCCGCAGCGTCCAGGCCAGCTCGTCGAGAACGTCCGAGGTCGTATGCCGCGTGGTGGCCGCGGTCTCCGTGTCGTGACCGGGTGCGTGCCCTTCGCTGAGGAAGCCGGTCCCGGCGAACTCGATCTTGGCGAAGTCGACCTCGGCGTCGCGGGCCAGGGAGTTGTCGATGACGTAGGCGAGGTTGACGGCGAGGTCGGTCATGCCCGGGTGCAGCTGCTGGCCGACGAAGCGTGCGCACAGCAGCAGCGCGTGCACCCGGACCATGGTGCGGCCCTTGCGGTCCTGCACCTGCTGCTCCGGCTCGACCCGGTCCAGGTCGAAGCCGTCGCGGGGGTAGAAGTGGACGGGCCGCTCGAGGACGAAGAGTGAGTAGTCCGGACGGTCGGAGCCCGGCACGACCCGGTAGAGCTCACCGTTGAGGGGCAGCTGCCACTCGAGCTCCGGGGGCGCGGTGTCGAAACGGGTCACCGAGACGAGGGGCCCGTAGCGGCCCTGGGGGCTCGACGCTCCTGTCGTCCGTCCGGCTGCAGCAGGCACCGGGACGGACGGCGCCGGCGGTGCGCCGCCGGCGGCGGGCGCCGTTGCCTCGGCAACGTCGCCGGCATCGGGCCTGAAGGTGCGCGACAGCCATCCCATGCGGAAAACCTACCGGGCGGGGTCGACGGATCGACGTGGCGTGCCGGGGTGTCCGCTGGAGCGGGTCGGCCGGTCCCGACCGGGCGGAACGGCATACGCCATCGCGTCGCCGAGCGCACGACCCGACGGTCGTGGTTACGGTGGTCCGGTGACGACAGTGAGCAAGGACGCTCCCGACCTGAGGGCCCTCGAGGGGCTTGCCGAGTCCCTGACGCCGGGCGCCCTGGTGACCGAGCCCGACAGCGTGGCGGCCTACCGCTTCGACTACACCGCTGACGCCGGCGCCGGTGTGCCGCTCGCCGTGGTCCGCGCGTCGAGCGCGGCCGACGTGCAGGCCACCGTGCGCTGGGCCGGCGAGCACGGCATACCCGTCGTGCCTCGAGGAGCGGGCAGCGGGTTGTCGGGCGGCGCGAACGCCATCGACGGCTGCCTCGTGCTGAGTCTCGAGCGGATGCGGGCCGTGGGGATCGACCCGGCGACGCGCACCGCCGTCGTCGAGGCCGGCGCCCTCAACGTCGAGGTCAAGCAGGCCGCGGCCGAGCACGGGCTCTGGTACCCGCCCGACCCGTCGTCGTTCGAGATCTGCTCCATCGGCGGCAACGTCGCGACCAACGCCGGCGGGCTGTGCTGCGTCAAGTACGGCGTGACGACCGACTACGTGCTGGGTCTCGACGTCGTCCTCGCCGACGGCACGCTGGTGCACCTCGGCGGACAGCGGGTCAAGGACACTGCGGGGCTCTCGCTCGTCAAGCTCTTCGTCGGCAGCGAGGGCACCCTCGGCATCGTGACGCGGGCGACCCTGCGGCTCGTTCCGGCCCAGGCGCCGCCTGCGACGCTCGTCGCCACCTTCGACACCGTCGAGGACGCGGCCCGAGTGGTCGTCGCGGTCGGCAACACCCTCCGCGCGTCGATGATGGAGCTGATGGACCAGACCTCCGTCAACGCCGTCGAGGACCACCGCAGCATGGGCCTCGACCGTGACGCCGGGGCGATGCTGCTCGCGCAGTCGGACGCGCCCGGCGCAGCTCGCGGCGAGGAGATCGCCGTCATGCAGCAGCTGTGCGAGGCCGGGGGCGCTCGCGAGTGCTTCACGACGACGGACGCGGTCGAGGGAGAGATGTTCGTGGCAGCTCGCCGCGCCGCCATCCTCGCCATCGAACGGCGTGGCGCGATCATGCTGGAGGACGTCGGGGTGCCGGTGCCGCGCCTGCCGGACCTCCTGGCCGGCATCGCCGAGATCTCTCGTCGCCACGAGGTGGAGATCCCGGTCGTCGCGCACGCCGGAGACGGCAACACCCACCCCGTCATCGTCTACCCCGCCGGTGACGCCGGCGCGAAGGAGCGCGCGACCCTGGCCTTCTCGGAGGTCATGAGCCTCGCGATCGGTCTCGGCGGCACCATCACGGGCGAGCACGGCATCGGCCGCCTCAAGCGCGACGCCCTCCCCGAACAGCTCGGGCCGGACGTCATGGCCCTCACCCATCGCATCAAGAACGCCCTCGACCCGCAGGGCATCCTCAACCCCGGAGCAGGATTCTGATGACCACTCCCCCCGCCACCACCCGCCGCCCGATCGCCGACCGGCACCTCTTCGGCCCTGGCCCGTGCAACCCCTACCCCGAGGCGACCCTCGCCCTGGCGGCGCCGCTGCTCGGCCACCTGGACCCCGACTTCCTGGCGATCATGGACGAGACGTGCGACCTGCTCCGCTACGTCTGGGGCACCGACAACCGCAGGACCCTGCCCCTGTCGGCCACCGGGTCGGCCGGGATGGAGGCGGCGTTCGTCAACACCGTCTCCCCCGGCGACGTCGTCGTCGTCGCGGTCAACGGCCTCTTCGGCGAGCGCATGGTCGACGTCGCGGGACGCCACGGTGCCGAGGTCGTCCGCGTCGAGCACGAGTGGGGCACCCCCGTCGACGCCGAGCGGGTCGCCGCTGCCCACCCGTCACCGAAGATCATCGCCGCCGTCCACGCCGAGACCTCCACGGGTGTCCGCTCCGACATCGCCGCCCTCGGCGCCGTCAAGGGCGACGCGCTGCTCCTCGTCGACGCCGTGACGAGCATCGGCGGCATCGAGCTGCGCGCCGACGACTGGGGCATCGACATCGGCTATGCCGGCACCCAGAAGTGCCTCGGCGTCGCCCCCGGACTCGCCCCCTTCACCATCAGTGACCGCGCCTTCGAGCGTCGCGTCCTCAAGCCCTCGTCGTGGTACCTCGACCTCGGCCTGCTCGGCGGCTACGTCGGCGAGGCCTCCGGGTCCGGCAAGCGCACCTACCACCACACCGCCCCGACGGCGATGGTCGTCAGCCTGCACGCCGGTCTGCAACGCATCGCCGACGAGGGCCTCGAGAAGGTCTGGGACCGCCACGCCGAGGCCGGACGCCTGCTCCAGGACGGTCTCGAGGAGATGGGCCTGACGCTCTTCGCGCAGGAAGGCGCGCGCCTCCCGGAGCTGACGACGGTCCGCGTCCCCGAGGGCGTCGACTCCGCCGCGGTCCGCGCCTACCTGCTCGAGCGGCACGACCTCGAGATCGGCGCCGGGGTGGGCGAGTTCGCCTCGACCGTGTGGCGCATCGGCCTGATGGGCCACAACGCCCGACCCGACCGTGTCGCCCTCGTCCTCGCCGCCCTCAAGGACGCCCTGGCCCACGCCGCCTGACCCCCGTCCCTGACCGGTCGAGGTATTGCGCGACCGTATGCCGTCGCGGATCACCTCGACCCACGCGGGGCGCGGCGGTGGGAGCGGCATCGGAGGCGGGCACGTGCGCTGGGACGGCCGCCGACGCTCCACGCCGCGAGCGCCGCTGCCCCCCGCGACCGGGGGCAGCAGAAGGCGGGTCCGACCAGTGGTCGGACCCGCCTTCGCGGTAGAGCAGTGATCCCGGCTCAGCCGGGTCAGATCACTTGAGCTCGACGGTGGCGCCGGCGCCCTCGAGCTGGTCCTTGGCCTTCTCGGCCGCAGCCTTGTCGACACCCTCGAGAACGGGCTTGGGAGCGCCGTCGACGAGGTCCTTGGCCTCCTTGAGGCCGAGGCTCGTGAGCGCGCGGACCTCCTTGATGACCTGGATCTTCTTCTCACCGGCGGCGACGAGAACGACGTCGAACGAGTCCTTCTCCTCCTCCTCGGCGGGGGCAGCGCCGCCAGCGCCGGCCGCGGGGGCGGCGGCGACGGGGGCAGCAGCGGTGACCTCGAAGGTCTCCTCGAACTGCTTCACGAACTCGGAGAGCTCGATGAGGGTCATTTCCTTGAAAGCGTCAAGGAGCTCGTCGGTGCTGAGCTTCGCCATGGTGGCTTCCTTCCTGTTACTTGCCGTGAGTGGCTGATTGATGAATCGAGCGGACGCCGGTGGGCGTCAGCTCTCGTCGCCACCCTCGGCGACGTCGGTGGTTGCCTCGGCGGCCGGAGCCTCCGTGGCGGTGCCCTCCTCCTCGCGCTTCTGACGCAGAGCCTCGACCACACGGGCCGTCTGCGACAGAGGAGCAACGAAGAGGTAGGCGGCCTTGGTGAGGGAGCCCTTCATGGCGCCCGCAAGCTTGGCCAGCAGAACCTCGCGGGACTCGAGGTCCGCGAGCTTCGTGATCTCCTCGGGGGACAAGGTCTTGCCGTCGAGGACGCCAGCCTTGATCACGAGGAGGGGGTGTGCCTTGGCGAAGTCACGCAGACCCTTGGCCGCCTCGACCGGGTCACCGGTGATGAAGGCGATGGCCGAGGGGCCCTGGAGGTGGCCGTCGAAGGCCGTGATACCGGCCTCCTTGGCGGCGCGCTCCGTGAGCGTGTTCTTGACCACGGCGTAGGTGGCGTGTTCCCGGATCGAGCTGCGCAGCTGCGAGAGCTGGGCCACGGTCAGACCGCGGTACTCGGTGAGAACGGCCGCACCGGACTCACGGAACTTGTCCGTGATCTCGGCAATGGCTGCGCTCTTCTCGGCGTTTGCCATCTGGGCCTCCTTCCCTTGCGTGGTGCCGCCCGTCGAAAGGGCCCGGAGGGCCTGCACGAAAAGAGCCCCGGCGCAGGGCGCTCGGGGCTCGCAGCGACATACACGAGGTATGCCGTGAGGCTGAGTGTCCTGCGCTGGCTGCCCGCATCGTGCGGGGCCTTCGGGAGATCGTGGTTGCCCACGCCCTCCAACCGGCGGTCATTGGTCGTGGACCAGAGTACGGGCTCGATCCGTCCCGACCAAATCGGGTTCGGCGCTCCCCGGCGGGTCCTGTGCCGGTCCCCCGGCCGCAGCGGGTAGGAATTTACCGTGACATCGATGGTGAGTGACAGTCCTGTGCGCCGGCCGACCCCCGCCGAGCGGCGGGCGGTCCGCCGCCGTCGATGGTTGGCGCTGCTGGCCGTCGTGCTCTGCCTCGCGGCCGACGTGTGGACCGTGTCCCGGGCCGGCGCCCGCGAACCGATGTCCGACCGTCCCACTCCGCAGACCTCACCCGCTCCCTCGGCGAGTGGGTCACCCCTTTCGCCGGCGGACCAGGCCGAGCAGGTTCCTGACGCGTCGACCGACTCGCAGGTCGGTGGCAGCTCGCCCACCCCCCGGAGCAGCGCGGCCGGGAAGGCCGCCGGCTCGACCGCCGGGGCCGTCATCGAGGCCGGGTCCGGCAGGTTCACGGTCGTGTCGATGCCGGCCGCGGCGCTTCGCCCGACGCCTGCGGGCGGACGCACGGTCCGCTACACCGTCGAGGTCGAGGACGGCACGGGCATCTCGGGCGTGGACTTCGCCACCACGGTCGGGACGGTCCTGACCGACCCCCGCGGCTGGCAGACCAAGGACGGCGTCCGGTTCGTCGACGTGCCGCCGGCAGAGGCGGCCAAGGGTGCGAAGGTCGACCTTCGCATCACCCTGGCCAGCCCCGACACGACCGACCGGCTGTGCGCGCCGCTGGAGACGCGCGGCCAGGTCAGCTGCCACAACTCCGGACGGGTCGTGCTCAATCTTCGTCGCTGGGTGCTCGGAGCCGCGGCGTACGGCAAGGACGTCGCCACGTACCGCGTCTACCTCGTCAACCACGAGGTCGGCCACGGGATCGGCCACCCGCACGAGTACTGCGGCGGCACGGGCCAGGTGGCTCCGGTGATGATGCAGCAGACGTACGGCCTGCAAGGATGCACCGCTTGGCCGTGGCCCACGCCCAAGCCTGCCTGACGTCGCGTCGCGACGGGCACGGCGCCCGCCCCCCGGGAACGCGTCAGGCCGACCCCGTGCGGGGCCGGCCTGACGCGTCACGTGGTGGGAGGGAGCGGTCAGCGGGGGTGGACCACCATTGCCGAGCCGCCGCCACGACGAGTCGGCTCTGCTGCCGCCTCGAAGATGCCCCGACCCAGGCTGCGGATCGCGGTCACCGCCCCGATCTCGTTGGGTGTGCCCGCGGAGGCGAGCGTGTGGCCCATGGCCGTGAGCGCAGCACCCGTCGGTCCGTCGAGGATGGCCGGCTCGGCCCCTTCGCTCGCTCCGTTGCGCGAGCTGAGGCGCGGAGCCGCGATCGCGTCGACGAGCGAGAGGTGTCGGTCGAGGTAGCCGAGGATCGTCTGGGACACCGACGTGATGATCGTGGCGCCGCCGGGCGACCCGACCGCGAGGAAGGGCTTGCCATCGTCGAGCAGGATGGTCGGGCTCATCGAGGACCGCGGGCGCTTGCCCGAACCAGGCAGGTTCGGGTCCGGGACACCGGGCGTCAGCGGAGTGAAGTTGAAGTCGGTGAGCTCGTTGTTGAGCAGGAAGCCGTAGCCGGGCACCGTGATGCCCGAGCCGCCGGTCTGCTCGATGGTCAGGGTGTAGGAGGCGACGTTGCCCCAGCGGTCGGTCGCCGTCAGGTGTGACGTCGACTGGCCCTCGTACGGCTGGCCCTGTGCGACCGCGCCGGGGGCGCAGGAGGTGTACGAGCCGTCCGGCGAGCCGAACGGGATCGGACGCGGGTGGGCCTTCATGGGGTCGAAGAGGCACGCCCGCTCGGCCGCGAAGGCCGGATCGGTCAGCTCCTTGACCGGAACGCCCCGGACGTCACCGACCCAGCGGTTGCGGTCGGCGAAGGCCGTGGCGGACGCCTCGGAGAACCGGTGCAGGTACTGCACGTCGGAGACCTGCGACGTCGGCGTGCCGGTGCGCCGCTCGTAGGCCTTCATCAGGTTGAGGATCTCGGCGACGGCGATGCCACCGGAGCTCGGCACCGGCATGCCGAACACGTCGAGCCCCTTGTACTGCGAGTGGATCGGCGCCTTGGTCAGCGCCCGGTAGGCGGCGAGGTCGCGCAGGGTCATCTGGCCGCCCATGACGCTGACGCCGGGGGCGGTGTGCGGGGCGTTGGACTCGCGCACGATGGCCTCACCGAGGCGTCCGCGGTAGAGGACGTCGACGCCCTGGGTGCGCAGGGTGCGGTAGGCCTTGGCCATGTCGGGGTTGGTGAAGACCGAGCCCACCGCCGGCGCCTTGCCGTCGCGCAGGAAGACCTTGGCCGTGGCGGGGAAGGCCGAGAACCGCGCGGCATTGGCCACCGTCTGGTCGTGGAAGGTCTGGTCGACGACGAACCCCTGGTCGGCGAGGCGTTCGGCGGGCTTCAGGGCCTCGCCCCACGAGAGCGTGCCGTAGTCGCGCAGGGCCTTGGCCCAGAGCGCCGGGGTGCCCGGGATGCCCACCGACAGACCCGAGTTCACGACGGTGTTGAAGTCCATCGCCTTGCCCGTGGCCGGGTCGGTGAAGGTCTTGTCCGTGAACGACGCCGGCGCCGTCTCGCGGCCGTCGATGGTCGTGACCTTCTTGCTCTTTGCGTCGTAGTAGACGAGGAACCCGCCACCGCCGATGCCGGCGCTGTAGGGCTCGGTGACCCCGAGCGCCGCCGCCGTCGCGACCGCGGCGTCCGCCGCGTTGCCGCCGCGGGCCAGCACGTCGATGCCGACCTGCGAGGCGTCGCGGTCGACGGAGCTGACGGCGCCGCCCGACCCGGTCATCACCGGGACCTTCGGCAACGGCGTCGGACGGCCGTGCCAGCCTCGATCGGTCTGGGGTGCGGGTGCCGTGGTGGGCTGCGCGCCCGCCGTGGCCGGGAGGAGGGAGAGTGGGAGTCCGACGACGAGGGCGCCGAGGACCCATCTGGACCGTGTCGTGGTGCGTGCACTGTGACGAGTCATCCATCGACCGTACTCGCGCACTCCCCCGCGGTCGCGCCGGAGCATCCCGCGGATCCGGGGAGCGAGACACGTGTGACGACGAGAGCCCGCCACCCCAGTGGGGTGACGGGCTCTCGGACTGCTGGGTCAGGCGGTCAGGCCTGGTCGTCCTCGGCGAGGAGGTTGCGCGTCTTGGAGAAGTCGAGCGGGATGCCCGGGCCCATCGTCGTGGAGACGGTGGCCTTCTCGATGTAGCGGCCCTTGGAGCTGGCCGGCTTCAGACGCAGGATCTCCTCGAGCGCCGCGGCGTAGTTCTCGACGAGCTTGGCCTCGTCGAAGGAGACCTTGCCGATGATGAAGTGGAGGTTCGCGTGCTTGTCGACGCGGAACTCGATCTTGCCGCCCTTGATGTCGGCGACGGCCTTGGCGACGTCCATCGTCACGGTGCCGGTCTTCGGGTTGGGCATGAGGCCACGCGGGCCGAGCACCTTGCCGAGACGACCGACCTTGCCCATGAGGTCAGGGGTCGCGACGACGGCGTCGAAGTCGAGCCAGCCACCCTGGACCTTCTCGAGCAGGTCGTCGGAGCCGACGTGGTCGGCGCCGGCCTCGCGCGCGGCCTCGGCCTTGTCGCCGTTGGCGAAGACGAGGACGCGGGCGGTCTTGCCCGTGCCGTGCGGCAGGTTGACCGTGCCGCGGACGGCCTGGTCGGCCTTGCGGGGGTCGACGCCGAGGCGCATGGCGACCTCGACGGTCTCGTCGTACTTGGCCTTGGCGGTCTGCTTGGCAACGCGGACGGCCTCGAGCGGGGCGTAGACCTTGCCGGGCGTGACGAGCTCGGCGGCTGCGCGGTAGTTCTTGCTGCGCTTCATGGAACTGCTCCTTGCGTGGTGGTGGAGTCGTGGTGCGGACCAGCGCTGGTCCTCCCACGTGGCCGACGGCATACGGTCCGTATGCCGTGCGGCCGGGGTGACGCCCGAGTCGTGAGCTGGGCTCAGAGCTCGGTGTCGATGCCCATCGAGCGAGCGGTGCCGGCGATGATGCGTGCCGCCATCTCCTCGTCGTTGGCGTTGAGGTCTTCCATCTTCTGACGGGCGATCTCGAGGACCTGGTCGCGCGAGAGCTTGGCGACCTTGGTCTTGTGCGGCTCGCCGGAACCCTTGGCGACGCCAGCGGCCTTCTTGATGAGCTCGGCGGCCGGCGGGGTCTTCGTCACGAAGGTGAACGAGCGGTCCTCGTAGACCGTGATCTCGACCGGGATGACGTTGCCGCGCTGGGCCTCCGTCGCGGCGTTGTACGCCTTGACGAACTCCATGATGTTGACGCCGTGCTGACCGAGGGCCGGGCCGACGGGCGGGGCGGGGGTGGCCTGACCGGCCTGGATCTGCAGCTTGATGAAGCCGGAGACCTTCTTCTTGGGGGGCATGAGTGCCTACCTTCTTCGTTGTGGACCGACGCCATGGGCGATGACCCGGTTGCATGCCGGTGCGGGATGCCGCACCGAACGTGGTGGGACCTTGCTCAGATCTTGGCGACCTGGGCGAAGGACAGCTCGACCGGGGTCTCCCGGCCGAAGATCGAGACGAGCACCTTGAGCTTCTGGGTGTCGGGGTTGATCTCGGAGATCGTCGCGGGGAGGGTCTCGAAGGGCCCTTCCATCACGGTGACGGACTCGCCGACCTCGAAGTCGACGACGCGGACGTCCTTGGGAGCGCCGGTGCCCGACGCGGCCGCACCCTCGGCGCCGGCAGCGGCCTCGAAGGTCGGCGCGAGCATCGTGAAGACCTCGTCGATCGACAGCGGCACGGGCTGGTGCGCGTTGCCGACGAACCCGGTGACGCCGGGCGTGTGGCGCACGGCGCCCCAGCTCTCGTCGGTGAGGTCCATGCGGACGAGGACGTATCCGGGCATCCGGACGCGGCGGACCTGCTTCTTCTGGCCGTTCTTGATCTCGGTGACCTCCTCCATGGGGACCTCGATCTCGAAGATGAAGTCCTCCATGTTGAGGGTCTGGATGCGGGTCTCGAGGTTCGCCTTCACGCGGTTCTCGTAACCGGCGTAGGAGTGGATGACGAACCAGTCGCCGAAGCGGCTGCGCAGGTCGGCCTTGAAGTCCGCGACCGGGTCACCGCTGCCCTGGGCAACCGGCTCCGCGTCGTCTGACGGCTCGGACTCGTCGGACTGCTCGGACTCGTCGGACTCGGCGCTGACCGCGCCGGCCTCGAGGTCGTCGCTCACGTCGGAGTCGGTGTCCCCAGCACCCGACTCGACGTCGGACGCCGAGAGGTCGTCGGTCTCGACCGCGGGGTCGACGACGTCGCTCTCGGTGCTCTCGCCGTTCGGGGCGCCCTCGTGGGCGAACTGCTCGGACACGCTCTGACCTACTTCCATGTTCGTGGACCAACCGGTGCGGGCTGGCGGTGACATCCGTGACGCGGGCCGCAGGGCTGGTGCGTCAGGTCGGCGAACCCGTGAAGGCCCAGGAGATCAGCCGGCTCAGCACGAAGTCGAGCCCTGAGACGAGCGCCATCATGATCACGACGAACACGACCACGACGGTCGTGTAGCGCACGAGCTCAGGTCCCGTGGGACGCACGACCTTGCGCAGCTCGTCGAGGATCTGGCGCACGAAGAGGCTGATCGCGCCGAAGAGACGCGACACCGGGTTGCCGCCGCGAGCCTTGTCGGCACGGCCGGACCCGCGCTTGGCGCTCGTCTCCGTCACGATTCCTTCTTTCTGCCTGGGTGTCGACCCGCGACAGGAGCCCGGACGCGTGGTGTCCCGCGTCGGGCAGAAGCCGCGTGCCGCCTTGCACGACGACCACATCACTGGGATGCGCAGGGCAAGAGGGACTCGAACCCCCAACCGCTGGTTTTGGAGACCAGTGCTCTACCAATTGAGCTATTGCCCTTCACCGTGGACGTTGGGTGTCCTCGGTGGGACGGCATGCGTCAGCATGGCCAGCGAAGCCGTCCGAGGGACGATCATACGGGACGGACACGTCCCAGCGCGAACCGGCCCGGAACACCCCCGCGACGCCCTGGGCGGACCCTGTCGAGACGGGCCACCCGGCATACGGACTCGGCCGCCCGAGGCGCCTGAGGCAGTGGCAGGATCGAGACGTGACGAACCCGCGCACCCCCCTTGCGTCCCTGTCCGACGACGACCTGGCCGGCTTCCTCGCCGAGCAGAGGTCAGAGTACGCGTCGCTGAAGTCGCGCGGCCTCAAGCTCGACCTGACGCGGGGCAAACCGTCGGCAGCGCAGCTGGACCTCGCCAACGACCTGCTCCACCTGCCGACGTCGACCAAGGACCGCAACGGCGTCGACGTGCGCAACTACGGCGGCCTCGAAGGGCTGGCGGAGCTGCGCGAGATCTTCGCCGAGCTGCTCTGGGTCGAGCCGGCCCAGGTGGTCGCCGGCGGCAACTCGAGCCTGACGATGATGTACAGCACCATCGTCGACTTCCTCCTCTTCGGCGGGGTCGACTCCCCGCGCCCCTGGAGCCAGGAGGAGAAGGTCCGTTTCATCTGCCCGGTCCCCGGCTACGACCGCCACTTCTCGATGCTGGCGTCGTTCGGGATCGAGATGGTCACCGTCGACATGCACCAGGACGGACCGGACATGGCGGCCGTCGAGTCGCTCGTCAGGGACGACCCGAGCATCAAGGGCATCTGGATCGTCCCCACCTATGCCAACCCCTCGGGCGCCGTGGTGTCGCACGAGGTCGCCGCGCGCCTGGCCGCCATGCCGGCCGCGGCCCCCGACTTCACGATCTTCTGGGACAACGCCTACGCCTTCCACCACCTCACCGAGGACGAGGCGAAGAGCGCCGACATCCTCAGCCTCTGCGCCGCCTCGGGACACCCCAACCGACCGATCATGTATGCGTCGACCTCCAAGATCACCTTCGCCGGCGCCGGCGTGGCCGTCCTCGCCGCCAGCGAGGCCAACGTGAAGTGGTACCTCGGGCACCTCGCGATGGGCTCGATCGGACCGGACAAGGTCAACCACCTGCGTCACGTCGAGTTCTTCCGCGACGCCGACGGAGTCCGGGCGCACATGCGGCGGCACCGGGAGATCATCGCGCCGAAGTTCGCTGCCGTCGACGAGGCGCTGACCACCGGCCTCGACGGTCTCGACGTCGCCGAGTGGAGCCACCCGACCGGCGGCTACTTCGTCAACCTCGACGTGCTGGACGGCACCGCCTCACGGGTCGTCGCCCTCGCCAAGGAGGCCGGCATCGCGCTCACGCCCGCCGGCGCCTCCTTCCCGCTGGGCAACGACCCGCGCGACCGCAACATCCGCCTCGCGCCGACCTTCCCGGTGCTCGACGAGGTGCGCACGGCCATGGCCGGTGTGGCCACCTGCGTCGCCCTCGCCGCCGCCGAGAAGCTGACGCACGAGCGCGCTACGCGGGTAGGGGCAGGAGGCGACGGCGCGACAGCGTCGGACCCCGACGCCACGAACCCTGCCACCGAAGGAGTCTCGCGATGAGCGACACCGGTCCCAACGAGAACATCTCCGACGACCTGACGACCTACAGCGTCGACGACGAGGACCAGCTCCAGCCCGAGGACACCCTCGAGGACGGCGACCTCGACGACGTGCTCGACCGTGGATACTCCCCCAACGATCGCCCGCAGGGGGTCAACGCCCACGGCACGACCGCCTACGAGGAGTCCGTCGACGAGACGATCGACGAGCGCATCCGCCAGGAGGTGCCCGACCCCAACTCGGCCTACGGCGCTCCCGACAACGAGAGCGGCCTCGACGACGACCGCGTCGGCGGCGACGACCCCGACTCGATCGACGCCGAGGACGACTGGCTCGGTGACAACGAGGTGGGCGACGCCCGCGCCGGCCGCCTCGTCGCGGACGACGAGGGTGCCCACGAGGACGACGAGAAGCAGGTGTGGGCCAGCGACGTGGGTGTCGACGGTGCCGGGGCGTCGGCCGAGGAGGCCGCGATGCACGTCGTCGACGAGATCGCCTCAGAGCCCGACGACGCCTGACAGAGCCTGAGGACGACTCCGTTGGGCGGGTGACACACTGACGCGCATGACACGCTCGGTGCGGGATCTCCCCAAGGCCCACCTGCACCTGCACTTCACGGGGTCGATGCGGGTCGACACGGTGCGTGACCTCGCGGCGACGCATGGCATCCGGCTGCCCGACGCCCTCGTCAAGGACTGGCCGCCGCGTCTGGCCAAGGCCACCGACGAGCGCGGCTGGTTCCGCTTCCAACGGCTCTACGACGCCGCCCGGGCATGTGTGCGCAGCGAGGCCGACATGCGCCGCATCGTGCGTGAGGCCGCCGCGGACGACGTGGCCGAGGGGTCTCGCTGGCTCGAGCTCCAGGTCGACCCCACGTCGTACGCCCCGTTCGTCGGGGGCATCACGCCAGCCCTCGAGATCGTGCTCGACGAGGCCCGGAAGGTGACGGCGGAGGGTGAGATCGGCGTGGCCGTCGTCGTCGCGGCGAGTCGGATGCGCCACCCCCTCGAGGCCCGGACGCTCGCCCGGCTCGCTGCCCACCACGCTGGTGACGACGCAGGGTCCGTCGTCGGCTTCGGGCTGTCCAATGACGAACGGCGCGGGCTCGTCGCCGACTTCGCGCCGGCCTTCGCCATCGCCCGGCGCGCCGGGCTCGCGCTCGTGCCCCACGGCGGCGAGCTGCTCGGCGCGCAGTCGGTCATGGAGACGCTCGAGCACCTCGAGCCCGACCGGATCGGCCACGGCGTGCGCAGCGTCGAGGACCCCCAGGTGCTCGACGCCGTCGCCGAAGCCGGGGTGACCCTGGAGGTCTGTCCCGGCAGCAACGTCGCCCTCGGGGTCTATGCCGAGCCCGGCGACGTGCCGCTGCGTCGCATCGTCGACGCGGGCATCCACGTGGCACTCGGTGCGGACGATCCGCTGCTCTTCGGCTCGCGCCTCGTCGCGCAGTACTCCGCGGCCCGCGACCTGGGTCTCGACGACGCGGAGCTCGCGCGGCTCGCTCGCGGCTCGCTCGAGGGGAGCCGGATGCCGCCCTCCCGGCGACAGGCCGCGCTCGCCGACGTGGACGCGTGGCTCGCCGCTCCGGCGTGACGGCGAGCCCCTCCACGATCGCGTCGTATCCGGACGGGACGGGCGGTGGCCGAGGGGTCAGTGCGGTCGCCGCGGTCCATCGAGTTTGCTCAGGATCGGTGCGCCCGGTCATGCTGGAGGGAAGATGAAGACTTCTCCCCCTGCCCCCGCACGCCCATCGACCGCCTCCCGCGCCCAGCTGCGACGTCTCGCCGTCGTCGGTCTCGTCGCCCCTGTCGTCGCGCTCGCGGCGTGCAGCGGCGGGTCCGGCGCCACCGCGGACGCGACCGCGCAGGCCGCCACCACCCCCGCCTCGACGAGCACGTCGAGCACGACGGCGTCGCCCTCGACCGCCACGCCGAGCACGACGAGCACGACGAGCACGACCGCCACGGACGGCTCCATCGTCGACCGGCCGGTGCCCACGAAGATCGCGGCGTCCATCACGGACCCCGACCTCGGGCACACCATCAAGGCCGCCAGCGTGGTCCGGCACTTCCCGTGGCCGGCCGGACAGCCAGTCGGGGCGAAGCAGTTCGAGATCGTGGGCGTCTGGGTGTCGGTTGCCGCCGGTTCTCGCTACTCGGCCTCGGTCGAGYCGTCGATGCTCTCGCTCGTGGCAGCGAGCCCGGCCCAGACGGTCATGCCCACCGCCGAGTTCGCCAAGCAGTGGGGCGCCACGCCGCTGAAGGCTGCGACGCGCTCGCAGAAGACGGCCGGCTGGGTCTTCTTCAAGGTCAACCGGGGCACGACGAGCGCACTGAGCCTGGCCTTCAACCGCCCGCCCTACACCGTCAGCACGACTGGCAAGACGATCCCCCAGAAGACCTTTTCCGTCGTCCTGACGAAGTAGCCTTCACCGCTTTCGCCTGCCGCGAGCCCCAACAGACGCGACTCCCGTCGGCTCAGAGCTGCTCGCCGACGATGACGGGCTCGTTCACCAGCGTGACCCCGAACGCGTCATGCACTCCGTCGCGCACCTGCCGCGCCAAAGCGAGCACGTCGGCGGTGGTCGCGCCACCCCGGTTGGTGACCGCCAGGGTGTGCTTCGTCGACAGGGCCGCCGGCGCGGGCAGGCCGAAGCCCTTGGCGAACCCGGCGTGCTCGATGAGCCAGGCCGCGCTCGTCTTGACCCGACCGTCGGGCTCGGGGAAGCGCGGCGCGGTCGGCCCCTCCCACCCGAGCCGCTCGCCGACCCGCTCGTCGAGCCCGTCGAACTCCCGGCGGGTGAGGATCGGGTTGGTGAAGAACGACCCGCAGGACCACGTGTCGGGGTCGGCGTCGTCGATCACCATGCCGCGGGCCCGACGCTGCTCGAGGACCGCGTCGCGGGCGTCCGAGAGGGGGACGCGCGTACCGAGCTCGACGCCCAGACCCTTCGCCAGGGCGGCATACGCCACCGGGCGGCTGAGGTCGGCCACCTCGAACTGGAAGAGCACGTCGAGCACGACGTAGCGCGAGTGCCCCTTGAAGCGCGAGTGCCGGTAGGTGAAGGCGCAGTCGGCGTTCATGAAGGTGCGCACGGCCTGCTCCTGCCGGTCCCACGTGCGCACCTGGGCGATCGTCTGTGAGACGTCCTGGCCGTAGGCGCCGACGTTCTGGACGGGGGTGGCGCCCGTGCACCCGGGAATCCCGCTGAGCGCCTCGACACCGGCCCAGCCCTCAGCGACCGCGCGGGCCACGACGTCGTCCCACACCTCGCCGGCGGCGACCCGGACCACCGCACCGCCGCAGTAGTCGGCGGACTCGGGCGTGATGCCGGAGGTGGCGACGTGCACGACCGTGCCGTCGAAGCCGTCGTCGGACACGACGAGGTTGGAGCCGCCGGAGAGGACGAGCAGGGGCTCGTCGGCATCGTCGACCTCGCGGACGGCGTCGACGAGCTCGTCGGTGGTCTCGACGGTCACGAGCCGGGCCGCCGGGCCGCCGACCCGCATCGTCGTCAGCGTGGAGAGGGGGACGTCGTGTTGCTCGCGCACGAGGTGGACCTGCCGGCTCAGTCGAGGACGGCGACGGCCAGGGCGCGGCCGAGGACCTTCTCGCCGCCGCTGGTCGCGGTCAGTTCGACCGTGACGCGCTTCGTCTCCGGGTCGGCGGCCTTGACGACGCCGGCGACCTCGATGTCGGCGCCGGTCTCGTAGGGCACGACGACCGGCTTGGTGAAGCGGACGCCGTACTCGACGACGCGCCCGGCGTCGCCGACCCAGTCGGTGACGAGGGTGACCGCCGAACCCATCGTGAACATCCCGTGGGCGATGACGTCGGGCAGACCGACCTGCGTGGCGAACCGCTCGTCCCAGTGGATGCGGTTGCGGTCGAGCGAAGCTCCGGCGTACTGCACGAGGCGGGCACGGTCGACATGAACGGTCATCGGGGGCAGCGCCTCGCCGACCGTGACCTCGGAGAAGGCCCGGACTGTCGCGGGCCTCGGGGTGCTCTGCTGGGTGCTCATCACTCGCCTCCCCGGATGACGATGGTCGACGTGGCCGTGCAGACGGCCTCGCCCTGCTCGGTGGCGAGCTCGGTGCGGGTCGTGACCATGGCGTGGCCACCGGCCTCGCGCACCGTGTCGACGTGCAGCGTGCCGACGACGGCGTCGCCGGCCGTCAGGGGCCGGTGGTGGGTGAACCGCTGCTCACCGTGGACGACGCGGGAGAAGTCGATGCCGGCCTCGGGGTCGCGGATCAGCTGCGCGTCGCACTGCTGGGCGATGAGCACCGCGAACGTCGGCGGCGCGATGACGTCGGCGTAGCCGTGCGCTCGCGCCACGTCGGCGTCGACGTGCACCGGGTCGGAGGAGCCGACCGCCTCGGCGAACTCGCGGATCTTGGCGGCACTGACCCGATAGGTCTCGGTGGGCGGGTAGACCCGGCCCTGGAAGTCTGCGTTCACCGGCATACGGGCACCCTATCGACCCGCGCCGACGACAGGCCGCGGTGCCCACCACGCCCGCTGACGTCAGGAACGACAACGCTCCCCCGGCCCGGGTGGGCCGAGGGAGCGGTCGACGTGCGTCGGGCTCAGCGGGTCTCGCGGTGCTCCGTGTGCTTGCCGCACTTCGGGCAGAACTTGTTCATCGCGAGACGGTCAGGGTTGTTCCGTCGGTTCTTCTTGGTGATGTAGTTGCGGTCCTTGCAGTCCACACACGCCATCGTGATCTTCGGACGGACGTCGCTGCTCTTGCTGGCCACGGCAACCTGCTCTTTCGGAAACGTACTCGGGTGTTCGGTCGTCTTGCGACGGGTGTCGCGCGGCGCGTCACGCGTTCCGGGCTCCCGGGGTGGCACGCAGGCGCGACGTCCAAGGTTACGCGACACCCCGATGATTCGAGAAATCCGTCCGGGTGCACGCGGAAGTGGTAGCGGGAGCGGGGCTCGATCCCGCGACCTCACGATTATGAGTCGTGCGCTCTAACCAGCTGAGCTACCCCGCCATGGGCTGTCGCCCTCCGGCCCTGCCGCGACTGCGACCCGGACCGGAGACCGACCGACCAGAGCCCCAATAGGGAATCGAACCCTAGACCTTTTCCTTACCATGGAAACGCTCTGCCGACTGAGCTATTGGGGCACGGCCGACACGGAGAAAGCGTCACGAGAACGCCTTCAGGTCGACCTGTTGTGCGACGGCGAGACTACACGGTCGGCGGCGCGGATACGAAATCGGGGAGGCGTCTGGCGACCGCTCGTCGGGACGCCGGCGTCGCCCCTCCCGCGGGCAGCCTCGACACCGTCCCGCCAGAGGTGGAAATCGTCGTAGCGGTCAATCGGCGTCGTCGTGGGCGTCGAGCGCCTCTTGCGCCGCAGCCTCCTCCCGCTCCCGCCGATCGCGTATGCCGCCTGCCTCGTCGAGCTCGCCCGTCACCTTCTCGAGGCGCGCTCTGGCAGTAGCCAGGCGACGCTCGAGGTCGGCGATGCCCTCCGTGACCTCCTCCTGGCGGGCGGTGAGCACGGCGACCTGACGGTCGGCGGCGCGCAGCTCGGCCCGGGCGGTCTCGAGGGCCGACTGGAGGCGCGCCCGCTCCGCGGTCCGCCGGTTGCGGCGCCGCTCCTCCAGGTCGACGGGATCGCCGCCGCCGCCGGGCAGCACGGACAGCGACGGGCGCGGGGATGCGTCGTCGGACTCGCCGCCGAGGTCCCCGAGGGCGACGACGTCCGCGACGTCGACGGAGCCGAACCCGGAGTAGCTGAGGGACTTGACGAGGGACCCGGTGACGACGGACGCCTCGGCCTCCTCGTCGGCGATGAGGGCCGTCAGCGTCTCGCGCACCTCCTGGGCGACTCCGGCACCGAGCTTCTGACCCTCCTGCGCCGCGACCTCGGCGATGCGGTCGGCGAGGGCGTCGACGCGCTTGGCCCGCTCGCGCCCGAGGAGGCGCAGCTGGTCGGCGTCCAGGGTGCGCTGCGCCTCGCGGAGCAGGGCGGCGAACGACCGGAGCTCGTCGACCTCGTCGCCGTGCTGGCGCACGAAGTGGTTGACCGCCCACGCGGCCACGGTCGGCTTGCGCAGGGCACCGATCGACGACGCAAGATCCTTCTCACCGGCCGACTTCGCCTCGGCCACCAGCTCGGAACGCAGCGGGGTGAAGCGAGCGGGCGGGACGGCATACAGCTGCTCGACGGCGGCGCGCAGGTGCAGGATCACCCCTGCATCCTCCCGCAAACCTGCTGGTGCAGCCCGCCGCGAGCGGGCAGTCTGGGCGCGTGATCTGGATCTGTGCCACGTGCGCCGTCGAGACCGACGACCTGCCCGCGCCGCCCGTCGAGTGCGCCGTTTGCGAGGACGAGCGGCAGTGGGTGCCGGAGGACGGGCAGCGCTGGACCACCTTGGAAGAGCTGCGGGAGGCCGGGACGCGCATCACCGTGACCGAGGTGGAGGCGGGACTCTGGGGCCTGCGTGCGCAGCCAGCCGTCGGGATAGGCCAACAGACGATGGTCGTGCGCACTCCCGAGGGCGTGCTGCTCTTCGACTGCGTCGGCTACGTCGACGAGGCGGCGCTCGACTTCGTGCGGTCGCTCGGGCCGACGCTGGCCGTGGCCGCCAGCCACCCGCACATGTACGGCGTCCAGACGGAGTGGGCCCGGGCGCTCGGCGACGTGCCGGTCCTCGTCGCGGCCCCGGACGCCGAATGGGTGCGCCGGCGGGACTGCCTTGTCGAGCTCTACGACGAGCGGCGCGAGCTCGCACCCGGGCTGACCCTCCATCGGGTGGGTGGGCACTTCCCTGGACAGGCCGTCGTCGAGTGGGCGGCGGGGGCTGATGGCCGGGGGGTGCTCCTCGCGGGCGATGCCGTCTTCCCCAACCCGGATCGTCGGTCGGTGAGCTTCATGCGTAGCTATCCGAACCGGATTCCCTTGTCGGGCAACGTGGTCCAGCGCATCGCCGGGCACCTCGAGGGGCTGCACTTCGACCGGCTCTACAACAACTTCGGCGCCGTCGTGCCGTCGGACGCCAAGGCGGTGCTGCGCCGATCGGCGGACCGCCACGCGGCGTGGGCACGGGGCGACTTCGACCACTTGACGTGAGTGCCCGCGTCACCCGGCGTCGAGGGAGGACTCCTTGTGCGCGGCCTTCGCTCCGGTCTTGCTCGACTCGACGATCCAGTAGGGCTCGTCCTTCGACGCCTTGAACTTCTGTCCGTCGAAGGTGAACTCCGAGACGCGCTTCTCGACGGCCGTGCCCGTGGTGCGGCCCTGTGAGGTGTTCCAGTGGACGGTGTCCCCCTTGCTGATGGCCATGGCACCGATCAGAACACGCCTGCCGCGTCTGTGCCAGAGGTGCCGCGACCGGGTAGGTGCACGAGCGACGGCGTCGTCCGGCGCCGCCTCACACCCGTTGGAGGAGCAGCCATGAGCGACAACCCGCTGGACCCGGTGAGCGACGACCCGACGACCGAAGGCCCCGCTGACGGCGGTGCCGACACGAACGCCGAGGACGGTGGCGCCGACGGCGGTGCCGACACCGAGGGCCCCGCTGACGGCGGTGCCGACACGAACGCCGAGGACGGTGGCGCCGACGGCGGTGCCGGAGCGGACCCGAGCATCTCGATCTGATGCCCGCTGGCACGACGAGCCGAGTGTCCGCGCGACAGCGTGGGCACTCGGCCCTCCAGTCTCTGGTCGCCCTCGACACGGACGCGTTCGCCCGCCATCACTGGGCGCACACGCCGGTGGTCACGGAAGCCGCCGACCTGCCCGGAGGGCTGCTCGAGCTCTTCGATGAGAGCTCCGTCGATGAGCTCGTCTCGCGGCGCGGCCTTCGCGCCCCCTTCCTCCGGGTCGCACAGAACGGCCGCACCCTCGGCGACCGCGAGTTCACCCAGGGCGGCGGGGTCGGCGCCTCGATCGCCGACCAGGTGAGCGACGACAAGCTGCTCGGCCTTTTCGCGAGCGGGGCGACCCTCGTCCTGCAGGGCCTGCACCGCACTTGGGGTCCGCTCATCGACTTCACCCAGCAGCTCGCGCAGGAGCTGGGCCATCCCGTCCAGGCCAACGCCTACGTCACCCCGAGTCAGAACACCGGCTTCAGCGACCACTACGACGTCCATGACGTCTTCGTGCTCCAGATGGCCGGTGAGAAGCGCTGGCAGGTGCGCTCCCCGGTGCACGACTCACCGTTGCGCGACGAGCCCTGGACCGACCACCGCCCCGAGGTCGAGGAGGCCGGGCGGCGCGAGCCGGACCACGAGTTCACGTTGCGTCCCGGTGACGTGCTCTACCTGCCTCGCGGGTGGATCCACTCGGCCACCGCCCTCGGCGGTGTCAGCACGCACGTGACCCTCGGAGTCCACGTCTGGACCCGGCGCCACGTCGCGGACGAGCTCGTGTCGATGGCCCTGGCCGCCGCCAGTCGGGACGAGCGCGTGCGAGCCTCGCTCGACATCTCACCGACGGGCTTCGACCACGACGCCGTCGGCCCGGACGTCGAGCTCGTCCGGGCCGCCCTCGTGCGCGCGCTGGACGCGATCGAGCCTGCCGCCGTGGTCGACGCCCTCGAGGCGCGAGCGCGTGGCACCCAGCGTCCCGCTCCCATCGGGCCACTGGCCCAGGTGGCGGCCGCCGAGGCCCTGCGCCCGGATGCCTCCCTCGTGCTCCGGCCCTACGTGGGAGCTCGACTCGTCCCTTCGGGCGACGGCCCCGCGACCCTGCGCACCCGGCTTGCCGATTTCCCCGTCGAGGCGCACGACGTCGGCACGTTCGTCGCGCTCGTCGCCGGAGGGGTGCTGCGCGCCGACATGATCGGGCTCGACCTCGCTCGGCGTCTCATGCTCGCCGGCCTCGTCGTCGCCACCGACGACTGACGGCAGACCTTGGCCACTCGACGTGGCCGAGGCGGCCACACGTGGCCTCTCGACGGTTCACACCGTCGAAAGGCCACGTCTGGCCGGGTCACGACCGTCGAAAGGCCACGTCTGGCCGGGTCACGACCGTCGAGGGGCCACGTCTGGCCGGATCAGACCGTCGACAGGCCACGTGTTGCCGGTCAGACGGGGACGGCCGCGGTCAGGGCCGCGGTGGCCCCGACGAGACTCGGTCCGTACCACGTGAGCAGTCGGCCGCTGACGAGTGCGGTCCGCGCGTGCGCGAACGCCTCGGGGCCGTCGTCGGTGGTGAAGACGTAGGGCTCGTCGGGCAGCAGGACGACGAGGCCGTCGCGGTCGAGATCGACCACGTCGACGTGCGGATAGCGGTCGGCGTGGGCGGCCAGGACGTTGCGCCAGCCGAGCCGGGCCACGAGGTCACCCGTGAACGTGTCGCGCCCGACGGCCATCCACGGGTCGCGCCAGATCGCCACGGCGACGTCGAGGCACGGCTCGGGCACGGGTTGGTCCCACTCGTTCCGGGCGGCCGCGAGCCAGTCGGGCGTCCCCAGGTCCAGCACCTCGGCGAACAGGCGGCCCAGGGAGTCGAGCGCGCCCGGCACGGTCTCGATGTCGGTCACCCACACGGGTATGCCGTCGGCGCGCAGCCGCCGCACGTCGAGCTCGCGATTCTCCTCCTTGTTGGCCACGACGAGGTCGGGACGCAAGGCCGCGATGGCCTTGAGGTCAGGATTCTTGGTGCCGCGAACCCGTTGCACCGCAAGGTCGCTCGGATGGGTGCACCAGTCCGTCGCCCCGACCAGACGCTCCGGGCAGCTCGTCGCGAGAGCCTCGGTGATCGACGGCACCAGCGACACGACCCGCCGTGGCGCCCTCGGCAAGGACACGGCATACGCCAGGTCGTCAGCGAGTGTCACGGGCGGCACCACGTGGCCTCTCGAGTGCGCACAGGCGACAAGACGTGGCCTTTCGACGGTTGAGAGGCGACAAGACGTGGCCTTTCGACGGTTGAAGGGGGTGGGGTCAGACGTTGCGGCGGTACTGGCCGCCGACCTCGAAGAAGGCCTCGGTCACCTGCTGGAGCGAGCACACCCGCGCCGCGCGCATGAGGACGTCGAAGACGTTGCCGCCCTCGATCGCGACGGCCTTGAGCTCCTCGAGCGCCGCCGTCGCCTCGACCTCGTGCTCCTTGCGGAACGCACGGACGCGGGAGAGCTGGCCCTGCTTCTCATCCTCGGTGCCGCGGGCGAGGACGACCTTGCGGGGCACCTCACCCTCGTGCGGGTTGCGGAAGGTGTTGACCCCGATGATCGGCAGGCTGCCGTCGTGCTTGCGGTGCTCGTAGAGCATCGACTCGTCCTGGATGCGGCCGCGCTGGTAGCCGGTCTCCATCGCGCCGAGCACGCCGCCGCGCTCGGTGATGCGGTCGAACTCCTTGAGGACGGCTGCCTCGACGAGGTCGGTCAGCTCGTCGATGACGAAGGAGCCCTGGAGCGGGTTCTCGTTCATCGCGAGCCCCCACTCACGGTTGATGATGAGCTGGATGGCGAGGGCGCGGCGCACCGACTCCTCGGACGGGGTCGTCACGGCCTCGTCGAAAGCGTTGGTGTGCAAGGAGTTCGCGTTGTCGTAGATCGCGATGAGCGCCTGCAGCGTGGTGCGGATGTCGTTGAAGTCCATCTCCTGCGCGTGCAGGGACCGGCCCGACGTCTGGACGTGGTACTTCAGCTTCTGCGACCGCTCCCCCGCGCCGTAGCGCTCCTTCATCGCGACGGCCCAGATGCGACGGGCGACCCGGCCGAGCACGGAGTACTCGGGGTCCATGCCGTTGCTGAAGAAGAAGCTGAGGTTGGGCGCGAAGTCGTCGACCTTCATGCCACGGGCGAGGTAGCTCTCGACGTAGGTGAAACCGTTGGCGAGGGTGAACGCGAGCTGGCTGATGGGGTTGGCCCCGGCCTCGGCGATGTGGTAGCCGGAGATCGACACGGAGTAGAAGTTGCGCACCTGGTGCTCGATGAACCACTCCTGGATGTCGGCCATCATCTTGAGCGAGAACTCGGTGCTGAAGATGCAGGTGTTCTGGCCCTGGTCCTCCTTGAGGATGTCCGCCTGCACCGTGCCGCGGACGTTGGCGAGGGCGTATGCCGTGAGCTCCTGGCGCTCGTCGGCGCTCGGCTCCCGAGCCTCCCGCGCCGTGAAGGCGTCGACCTGCTGGTCGATGGCGGTGTTGAGGAAGAAGGCGAGGATCGTCGGGGCGGGACCGTTGATCGTCATGGAGACGGACGTCGTCGGCGACACGAGGTCGAAGCCGTCGTAGAGCGCCTTCATGTCGTCGAGGGTCGCGACGGACACGCCGGACGTGCCGACCTTGCCGTAGACGTCGGGTCGCGGGTCGGGGTCCCGGCCGTAGAGCGTCACGGAGTCGAACGCCGTCGACAGGCGCGTGGCGGGCTGGCCCTCGGAGAGCAGCTTGAACCGCCGGTTGGTGCGGAACGGGTCGCCCTCGCCGGCGAACATGCGGGCGGGATCCTCCCCCTCGCGCTTGAACGGGAAGACACCGGCGGTGAAGGGGAAGTAGCCCGGCAGGTTCTCACGGCGCAGGAAGCTGACGAGCTCGCCGTGGTCGCGATAACGGGGCAGTGAGACACGAGGGATCTTGTTGCCCGACAGCGACTCCCGCGTCAGGACGTTGCGGATCTCCTTGTCGCGAATGCGCACGACCTGCTCGTCGCCGGAGTAGGACTCGACGACCGACGGCCACGCGGTGAGGGCACCGGCGACCTCGTCGGGAAGGTCGGTGCGCGCCTCGTCGAGGAGGGCCTCGACGGCGTCGACCGCGCTCTCGGCGCTGCCCACCTCGTCGGCGGCGGCGGCAGCTGCGAGCTCGCCGCGCACGGACTCGAGCCGCTGCACCCGACTGGCGGCTGCGGCATACCGCTCGGTGGTCTCGTGGTAGCCGCGGACGGTGTCGCTGATCTCCGCGAGGTAGCGCACCCGCGAGGCGGGCACGATCGTCGCGATGCGCGTCGACTGCTTCGTGGCGACACGCGGCAGCACTCCCTCCTCGAACGGCATCCCCTTGTCGGACAACAGGTCTCGCAGCTCCTGGTAGAGCGCGGTGACGCCGTCGTCGTTGAAGGTCGCGGCCGACGTGCCGTAGACGGGCATGTCGGCGGGGCTCTTGCCGAAGGCTTCGCGGTTGCGCACCATCTGGCGGCCGACGTCACGCAGGGCGTCCTCGGCGCCGCGGCGCTCGAACTTGTTGATGGCGACGACGTCGGCGCGGTCGAGCATGTCGATCTTCTCGAGCTGGCTGCTCGCGCCGAACTCGGGCGTCATGACGTAGAGCGAGACGTCGGCGTAGTCGACGACGGCGGCGTCGCCCTGGCCGATGCCGGGAGTCTCGAGGATGACGAGGTCGAAGCCGGCCGCGCGCACGATGTCGAGGACGTCGTCGAGGTGCGTCGGGACCTGGGAGCCACCTCGCGTCGCCAGGCTGCGGAAGAAGACCCGGTCCCCGTCGAGGGAGCTCATCCGGATGCGGTCGCCGAGGAGGGCGCCGCCGCCGCGGCTGCGGGTGGGGTCGATGGCGAGGACGGCCACGCGCAGCTTGTCCTGCTGGTCGAGGCGCAGACGACGGATCAGCTCGTCAGTGAGGCTCGACTTGCCCGATCCGCCGGTACCGGTGATGCCGAGGACCGGGACGCGCCGACGCCCGGCGGCCTCGTGGAGCTGCGCGAGGGTCGCATCGTCGATGTCACCCTCCTGGGCGCCGGTGATGGCTCGCGCGACCGCAGCCCGTTCTCCGGCGAGGACCGCGTCGAGCGACGCGGCACTGGTCTCCCAGGGGTCGAAGTCGCAGTCGGCGACGACGGTGTTGATCATGCCGGCGAGCCCGAGCCGCTGCCCGTCCTCGGGGCTGAAGATGGTGACCCCGGACTCGCGCAGCCGCGCGATCTCCTCGGGGACGATGACGCCGCCACCACCCCCGACGACGCGGATGTGTCCGGCACCGTTCTCCTTGAGCAGCTGCACGAGGTACTCGAAGTACTCGACGTGGCCGCCCTGGTAGGAGCTGACGGCGACGCCCTGCACGTCCTCCTCGATCGCCGCGTCGACGACCTCCTGGACCGAGCGGTTGTGCCCGAGGTGGATGACCTCTGCGCCCTGCGTCTGCATGATGCGCCGCATGATGTTGATCGACGCGTCGTGCCCGTCGAAGAGACTGCTCGCGGTGACGAGCCGGACGTGGTGGGTCAGCTGGTGCAGGTCGCGCTTCGGTGCGTCAGACATGGGAAAATACTAGGACTTCCTACTAATGGACGTCAACGCGTCCGCGACCCTACGATGGCGCCATGAGTGCGCAGACCAGTGCGGCAGACGGGGTGAGCGGCGCGGCGCCGGCCGGTGTCGCGGCAGGGTCCGGCCTCGGGTTCGACCCGATCGCCCGGGCGCGCGAGCAGTGGGTCGAGCAGGGTTGGAGCCCGGCCGCCGACGGCATGGCCGCCATCACCTCGCTGATGCGGGCGCACCAGATCGTCCTGGCCCGGGTCGAGGCGACCCTCAAGCCGCTCGGTGTCACCTTCGCCCGGTACGAGGTGCTCATGCTCCTCTGGTTCAGCCGCCGCGGGTCGCTGCCGATGAAGGTCATCGGCAGCCGCCTGCAGGTGCACCCGACGAGCGTCACCAACGCGGTCGACCGGCTCGAGGACGCCGGGCTGGTGACGCGCTCGACGCATCCCGAGGACCGACGGGCCATGCTCGTGGCCCTGACGGCGACGGGACGCGAGCTGGCCGAGCAGGCCACCAAGGCGCTCAACACCGAGGTGTTCGAGCAGCCGGACCTCGGCGCCGAGGACGTGCGCTCGCTCGTGGACGTGCTCACCCGGCTGCGACGCGGCGCGGGCGACTTCTGAGCCCGCGGGACCGCCTCCGTGCCCACTCCGGGACGGCGGGTGCTGTCCTAGTGGTCCTGGTGCTGGTCGAGCAGCGCCCAGATCTCGCTCTCGGGGTAGCGCCGGTGACCGCCCAACGTTCGCCGGGCGTTGAGCTTGCCGGACCTGGCCCACCGACTGACGGTCTTGGGGTCCACGCGGAAGATCGTCGCGACCTCCGCCGGGGTGAGGAGTCTCTCGACCGCCGTGTCGTTGCCGTTCATCTGAGCCGCCTTGCCTGAAACGCAGCACCGGTGGAGGGGTTCGGACTCGGCGCTGGCTGCTCAACGCCGAGTCCGACGATCCCGCGGGCGGCCGAGCGGCGCGTCCGGAAGGCCGCATCCATCACGGTACGGGTACTTCATTCGACAATCAAGCGATCAGACTGACGAGCGACTGCACTCACTACATTGGGCGCATGAGACCGCCCACCGCCGCTCGCGACGCTGCGACCGCCGCCCTCCGGGAGCTGATTCTCGCCGGCGAGCGCTACCGCATCGCCGTGGCGAGCCACCTCGACCTGACCGTCAACGAGAGCCGCGCCATCAGCCACCTGCTGGCCCGCGGTCCCATGGGGCAGACCGACCTCGCCACGGCTCTGGGGCTGACGACGAGCTCGACGACGACGCTCGTCGACCGGCTGGTGGAGCGCGAGATGGTCGTGCGGGTCCCCCACCCTGACGACCGTCGACGCAGCACCGTCGAGATTCCCGAGTCGGCGATGCGCCGGCTCGGCGAGGTCCGCGACTGGATGCCGCAGGCCTTCGACCCCGTCGCGACCGCCGACCTACCGGGGGTCGCGACCCTGCTCGACGCCATCGCGACCGGGCTGCGCGGGGTGACGAGTGACATCGAGGCCGCCCGGCCGCCGCGTCCTGGTCGACGCAAGCGTCACTGAGACCGTCCCGCGTCGCACCGCGCCTCAGCCCAGGACCCGGTCGAGGAAGGCGTTGCCGAAGACGCGGTCGGGGTCGACGCGGTCGCGCAGCGCGCGGAAGTCGGACATCCGTGGATAGAGCGCGTCGAGCTCGCGGACGTCTGCGACGAAGCACTTGCCCCAGTGTGGCCGCGCCCCGAGCGGCAGGAGGGCCTCCTCGATGGCGGGTAGGACGGCATACACCTGCTCCTCGTCGCGCAGCCAGGTGAAGTGCACGCCGACGACGTCGTGGCCGTAGGCACTGCTGAGCCAGTGGTCGTCGGCGGCGACGGTGCGCAGCTCGGAGACCTGGAGCACGGCAGCCAGCCGCGGGCCCAGGCTGCGCAGTCGTTCGATCGCGGTCAGGGCGTGCTCGCGCGGGAGGAGGTACTCGCTCTGCAGCTCCTCCCCGCGGCTCGGGGTAAACCCCATGCGGAAGTGCGGCAGCCGGTCGAGCCACGGACCGGGGATGCCACCCTGCTCGGTCACCGCCTCCACCGCGGCACCCTCGAGCATGTGCAGCGCCGTCGTCGCGGCCACCGCCCCCTGGGGCTCGCGTGGCGCCTCCGGGGAGCGGCTCTTAAGCCAGACCTGCTCGATGCCCGCGCCGCGCCAGCGGGTGAACAGGCTGACGCTGTAGGTGCTGCCCGTGATCGCGTCGAGCTCGGCTGCCAGGGCCTCCCACGACAGGCCCGTGTAGACATCCTGCCGCACGTCGTAGGTGGGTTCGACGTCGAGTGTCACCGCAGTGACGACCCCCAGGGCACCGAGCGCTACGACGCTGCCTTCGAAGTCGGCGTCGCCACGACGCACCGTGCGCAGCTCGCCGTCGGGACCGACGATGTCGATCGAGCCGACGGCCGTTGCGAGAGAACCGTTCTCGACGCCAGAGCCATGGGTGCCCGTCGCGACGGCGCCTGCGACGGAGATGTGCGGCAACGAGGCCAGGTTGCCCAGGGCCCACCCGACTCGCTGCAGCTGCGTCGCCACGTCGCCGTATGCCGCGTGCCCCGTCACGCGAGCCGTGCGCGTCCCCGGGTCGACCTCGACCGTCGTCGGCAGGTCGACCAGCGACACGAGCACGCCGTCGTCGGCGTCGGTGATGTCGGTCAGGTCGGTGAAGCTGTGCCGGGATCCGAGCGCGCGCACGCGCGGCGCCGCGGCCACGACCTCCTGGAGGTGCTCGACCGACCGGACCCGCTCGATGCGCGCCCGGTACGTGTGGTTGCCCGCCCAGTTCGTCTCCGCCATCGTGTCAGTCTGCCGTGCGCCGGGTGGGCACGAGCCGGCACGGCACGCGGCCCCCGGGCGATCGCTCTGGAAACACAGGGATTTCCTGACGCCCCAACCATCCGAACTTCCCGTCGGCGAGACTGCGGGCTGGCGACCGCTGCGCGAGCACGAGGACCTGGCGCCTCGGTCAGGAGTGAGCGATCTGCGCAGGCGGCGCCTAGTGGCGTCGGTGGCGTCCTCGCTGCTCGTGGAGCTCCGGGTGGACGTCCTCGGGCAGCTCCTCGGGCTCGGCTCCCTCCCCGGGCCGCGCCACGCCCCACCCGTCCGCGGTGATGGTGTCGACCGGCGGGTTGCCCACCAGGTGCGACCGCTCCGCGCCCTCGGGGTGGTCGCGCCGAGCCCGCTCGGTCTCGTCGGGGTGGGCGTTGAGCGTCTCGCTGGTGTCGCGCCCGCGGCGGCTGTGCCGGGGTCCCACCAGGACGAGCCCGATCAGCAGGATCACGACGACGGCCAGCATGACGAACAGACCTACACGATCACCCATGGCACCTCCCGGGTCCGGTCCCCCGCACTCGACGGTACTCCGGTGCGGGAGGTGGCGGACGCGAAAGGGACGAGGTCAGGCCTGGTCGGGAGAGTTGCCCACGTCGTTCGGCGGTGCGCGCAGCGGGTCGCGCACGTCAGGCGTTCGCCCACCCGCACCCGCGCCTGCGACGGCACTGCCCTCACCGGACGCCGAGAGCGTGTCGATGGGCGGGTTGCCGATGAGCCGGTCCGGGTCGGGAGGCGCCACCGCGCCTCCGTCGGCAGCCTCGACCTCGGGATTCAGGGTCTCGTGCTCGACGCTGTCCTGGGCGCGACGGCGCGGGCGCATCACCCACAGGATCGAGCACAGCAGGACGACGACGCCCAGCATGACGAAAAGCCCTACCCGGTCACCCATGTCTCTCCTTCGGTCGGTGTCTCATGGGACGTACCCACACCGACCCCGGCGAGACGTGCTCAGCTGTCGCGAGAGCGCGGCGCCGCCTTGGACCTGGCCGCCTTGGACCTGGCTGCCCCGGCCACCCTGGCCGCGCGCTCACGCTCGAGGCGGGCCTTGGGGTCGTTGGCCTCCCCGAGCTGGGCCGGCCCGAAGAGGGTGAGTCCGATGAGCCGAAACCGGTAACCGATCCGGTAGCCGATGGAGAGTCCTGCGCTGGATCCCGACCGAGACACGATGACTCCTCCAAGTGATTAGGGCACTAACTGTTAGTGTACACATCAATGACGACAGACCGGAGGACCAGCGCCATGGCCACCCGCCCCACCATGCCTGCCGCGGCGGCGACCACCTCCCCCGACGACCTGCTGCGGCTCGACCGCCAGGTGTGCTTCGCCCTGGCGGTGGCCGCTCGCAACGTCATCGCGCTCTACCGCCCGGTCCTCGAGCCACTGGGCCTGACCCACCCGCAGTACCTCGTCATGCTCGCCCTGTGGGAGCGCTCACCGCTGACGGTGCGCGAGATCGGCCAGCTCATCAGTCTCGAGCCGGCGACACTGTCCCCGCTGCTGAAACGCCTCGAGAGCGCCGGCCTCGTCACGCGCGACCGCCACCCCGAGGACGACCGGGCCCTCGCCATCACGCTGACCGAGCGCGGGCGCCTCCTGCGCGAGCAGGCTCTCCAGGTCCCACCCCGGATCGTCGCGACCCTGGGCATGGACGTCGAGGAGCTCCAGGCCCTGCACGCCTCACTGAGCCGGGTCATCGCGGCCTCGACGCCCGCTCACCAGCCCCGGCGCTGAGCGCTACCGGCTCTCCACGACCTCCTTGGCCTTGGCGATCGCGAAGCCCCAGCCCTGGGCGAGCTTGGGCTTCGGCGGGATGGCGACCTCGTCGGGGTTCGTCACGACGTCGAGCAGCACCGGCCCGTCGGCGGCGAGCGCCCAGGTGACGGCGTCGTCCAGCTGGTCTGCCTCCGTGACGCGGCGGCTCGTCAGCCCCATCGCCGCTGCGACGGCGGCGATGTCCGGGTTGTCGAGCTCGGTCCCGAACTCCGGCAGCCCGCCCTGCTCCTGCTCGAGCTTCACCATGCCGAGCCGCCCGTTGTCGAAGACGACGACGACGACCGGGAGCCGGTAGGTCACGGCGGTGCGCAGGTCACCGAGCAGCATCATGAGTCCGCCGTCCCCGGCGAAGGCCACGACGGGACGGGTGCGGTCGAGGGCCTGCGCGCCGAGCGCCATCGGCAGCGCGTTGGCCATCGATCCGAGGTTGTAGGAGCCGACGAGCCGTCGAGTGCCTCGCATCGTGACGAAGCGCGCGAGCCACGCCGTCGACATGCCGGTATCGCTCGTGAAGATCGTCGTGTCCGGTGCCAGCCGGTCCACGGCTGCGGCCACCGCCTCCGGCCGGATCCGCTCGTCGGGGTTGTCCAGGACGGCGCGGGCCCGCCCGAGCAGCGTCTCGTCGTGGTTCGGGTCGAGCAGCGAGCGCTGCCGCTCGTGCCACTTCTGGTATGCCGTGCGGGCCGTCTCGAGGTGGGCGCGGTCCGCGCGCCGGTCGAGACGTGGGACGAGCCGGTCGAGCGTCGCCGCGGCGTCACCGACCAGGGCGTGCTGCACGGGCGTGCGTCGGCCGACGTGCTCGCCGCGCGCGTCGAGCTGGATGACGGTCTTCCCCGTCGGGTACCAGTCGCGGTAGGGGAAGTCGGTGCCGACGAGGACGAGCACGTCGCAGTCGTCCATCGCCTTGGCGGCTGCGGGGTTGCCGATGAGCCCGGACTGGCCGACCTCGAACGGGTTGTCATGCTCGAGCCCCTCCTTCGCCTTGAGCGTCAGCACCATCGGGGCCGCGAGGACGTCGGCCAGCTCGAGCACCTGCGACCTGGCGTCACGAGCCCCGCAGCCGACGAGGAGAGTCACCGGTGCGTCGCCCGCCAGGGCGGCGACGGCTGCCTCGACCTGGGCGTCGGGTGCCGGCGCGGGCACCCCTGCGGGCGCGAACGTGGCGGGCCGCACCGACTTGTCGACCGGGAGGTCGCCGACGTCACCGGGCAGGGTCAGCACGGCGACACCGCGCATCGACTGGGCCGCGTTGACGGCCTGCTCGAGCAGGTAGGGCAGCTGCTCGGCCGACGTCAGGGTCTGGCTCCACACGGACACGTCGGCGAACAGGGCGTTGTTGTCGACCTCCTGGAAGAAGTCGGTGCCGATCTCCGGGCTCGGGACCTGTCCGCAGATGGCCAGGACCGGCGCGTGCGACTTCTTCGCGTCGTAGAGGCCGTTGAGCAGGTGGATCGAACCGGGACCGACCGTGCCCATGCACACCCCGAGCGTGCCGGTCAGCTGGGCCTGCGCGCTGACGGCGAAGGCCGCGACCTCCTCGTGCCGCACCCCCACCCACTCGATGCGCTCCTCCGTGCGGATCGCGTCGGTCAGCGGGTTGAGGGCGTCGCCGACCACACCCCAGACCTGGGTCACTCCCGCGTCGGCCAACGAGGTGATGATGTGCTCGGCGACGGTGGTCATGACAGCCTCCCGCCGAAGTGGTCGGCGCTGGCCGCGGCCCAGTCGTGGGCCCAGTCCCGTGGGGGCTCCGTGAGCAGCTGCCCCGGCTCGAGCCAGTCGTAGAGCTCGGCGTAGGACTGGTTGCGGGTGGCCGAGATGTTGAGCCGCAGGTGGTGCGGCGTCAGGTCCGCCGGGTCGGTGATCCCCATCGCAGCCATGATCCGCATGGCCTCGTCGACCGTCGCCTCCTGGTAGCGGTGCACGCGCTCGCTCTTGTCCCCGACGTCGAGCGCCCTGGCTCGACGGGCGTTCTGAGTGGCGACGCCGCTCGGACACTTGTCGGTGTGGCAGCGCTGGGCCTGGATGCACCCCGCGGCCATCATCATCGCCCGGGCGGAGTTGGTGTAGTCGGCGCCCTGGATGAGCCGCTTGACGACGTCGTTGCCGGCCGCGACCTTGCCGCTCGCCCCGACGCGCACGCGGTCGCGCAGTCCCACCCCGACGAGCGCGTTGTGCACGGTCATCAGGCCGTGGGTGAGCGGCATGCCGACGTGGTCCTCGAACTCCAGTGGCGCGGCGCCCGTGCCACCCTCGGAGCCGTCCACGACGATGAAGTCCGGAGTCGTGCCCACCTCCACCATCGCCTTGCAGATGGCGAGGACGTCGACCCGCGAACCGACGCAGAGCTTGAAACCGGTCGGCTTGCCGCCGGCCAGCTCACGCATGCGGGCAATGAACTCGATGAGCTCGACGGGTGTGTGGAAGACACGGTGGCTCGGCGGGCTGACGCACTTCTCACCCTGCGGCACCTGCCGGATGTCAGCGATCTCCCGGCTCACCTTGGCCGCGGGCAGCACCCCGCCGATGCCGGGCTTGGCACCCTGGCTCAGCTTGAGCGAGACGCACTTGACGGACTCCCCGGACGCCTTGTCCGCGAAGGAGGCCGGGTCGAAGTCGCCATCCTTGGTGCGGGCGCCGAAGTAGCCCGTGCCGATCTCCCAGACGATGTCGCCACCGTTCTCGAGGTGGTAGGGCGACAGGCCACCCTCGCCGGTGTCGTGCGCGAACCCACCGAGCGCCGCACCCTTGTTGAGGGCGCGGATCGCGTTGGCGGACAGGGCACCGAAGCTCATCGCCGACACGTTGAGCAGCGCCATGGAATAGGGCTTGGTGCAGTCAGGACCGCCGACGAGGACGCGGGCCGGAGCGTCGGGCGGGTCGGCCGGGGCAGCAGAGTGCAAGAGGTACTCGTAGCCGACCGCGTTGACGTCGAGCTCGGTGCCATAAGGGCGCTCGCCGTGGATGCCCTTGGCCCGCTCGTAGACGACCGAACGCGTGTCGCGGTCGAAGGGTCGGCCGTCCCAGTCGCGCTCGATGAAGTACTGCTGCAGCTCGGGGCGGATGTCCTCGAGCAGGTAACGCAGGTGGCCGACGACGGGATAGCGCCGCAGGATCGTGTGCTTGCGCTGGAGGAAGTCCCACGCCGCCAACCCCGCCGCCCCCGCGCCGGCTCCCCCGACCACCCATCTGCTGCGACCCACGGCTTGCCTCCTGCTCGATCGGACGGGCCGAGTGCCGACCCGCGTACAGGTCGGGAGCGCGCGCTCGGGCAGGCGCACTCCGTCGTTCGCGTCCCCCAGCGACCTACCCGCGAGGCCGGGCCGGCTACCTGAGAGGTTCCTGAGTCAACGTCTCGTCGGGGGTTCACCCCATGCTCGGGCGAGGGCCGATTCGTCACAGGGACCATCCAGCAAACAACCAGCCGGATCGGGGATCGTCGGGCTCATGGGGACCCGAATCTTCCGGACGCCGGCTTCGCACCGTCCTGCTCGGCTGGTCACCGGTCTCTACGCCGTCGCCACCGTCGTGGCGCTCGCGCTCACCCTCTTCGCGCGTTCCCACACCCACCCGACCCTTGCCGAGGAGGTCTTCGGCCTGCTCAACGTGCCGGTCGGGGCGACCTTCGTGTCGGTCGTCGTGCTGGCCCTCGCCACGCGGGCACTGTGGGGTCGCAAGCGCATCGGGCTCTGGTTCGTCGCCGTCTTCCAGGCGTTCGGGATCTACCTCGGCGTCGCCGAGATGCTCCCCCGCGTGCGGCTGCCACTCAGCGAGATGTGGGAGACCCGGGGGGATCTGGGCCGTGGCCTCGACACCGTCTCCATGGTCGTGGCCGTCATCGCCCTCTGGTGGCTGTGGCGCATCCGTGGCGAGTTCACCGGTCGCCTGCAGCGCGGCTCATGGGGGCTGGCCGCTGCTGCCCTCGCGGTCGGCTCGGCGGTCACCACCGTCGTCGCCTGGCTGCTCGTCGGCGCGGTCAACGCACCGCGGTCCCAGGTGCGAGAGCTCGTCGGCACGGTGCTCGCCGCCTTCGGAGGCGTCGGGCGCCGCAACCTCGCCGGCATCCCACCCTGGGTCGTCGACGTGGTCGCGGCCTGCGCGGCGCTGACGATCCTCGCAGCGGTCACCCTCTTCCTCGCCTCGGCCCGTCCCCGCAGCCGGTGGTCGCAGGACCGCGAGGTGGCCCTGCGCGGCCTGCTCGCCCGGCACGGCTCCGAGGACTCCCTCGGCTACTTCGCGACCCGCCGCGACAAGGCCTCGGTGTTCTCCCCCGACGGCCGCGCGGCCGTGACCTACCGCGTCATCGCAGGAGTGTCGCTCGCGTCCGCCGACCCCGTGGGGCACCGCGACAGCTGGCAGCCGGCCATCGAGGCCTGGCGGGCCGAGGCCCGCGAGTTCGGCTGGGTGCCCGCGGTGGTGGGCGCCAGTGAAAGAGGAGCCCGGGCGTATGCCGCCACCGGGGGCATGCGCGTGCTGCTCCTCGGGGACGAGGCGATCCTCGACCCTGCGCACTACGACCTGCGACGAGCCTCCCTGTCACCGGTACGGCACGCCGTCAGCCGGGCCGCCCGCGCCGGGATCGAGGTGCAGGTACGCCGCCAGCGCGAGCTGCGTGCTGACGAGCTCTCCGAGCTCTCGGATCGCGCGGAGGCCTGGCGCCGGGGAGAGACCGACCGCGGCTTCTCCATGGCCTTGGGCCGGTCGGGCGACCGCGCGGACGACGAGGTCCTGCACGTGACCGCGCACGGGCCCGACGGGTCTCTCGTCGGACTCCTGTCCCTCGTGCCCTGGGGACGTGCCGGAGTCTCCCTCGACGTCATGCGCCGGTCCCCCGAGGCGCCCCACGGCGTCACCGAGCTCATGGTGAACGAGCTCCTCACGCGCTCGCGCCAGCTCGGCCTCACCCGGGTCTCGCTCAACTTCTGCATGTTCAGGGCGGTCTTCGAAGACGCCGAACGCCTCGGGTCGCGGTCGCTCACGCGGGTCGGCGCCTCGGTGCTCGGTCTGCTCGACCGCGTCTGGCAGCTCGAGCGGCTGTACCGCTCGAACAAGAAGTACGAGCCGTCGTGGCAGCCCCGGTTCCTCTGCTACGACGACGCGGTCTCGCTGCCCCAGGTCGCCGTGGCGGTCGGCGCCGCGGAGGGCTTCGTGCGCTATCCCTCCCTGCGGAGCTCCTCGACGGAGCTCGACCCCGAGCACCTGGCGCTGGCCGCCGAGATGGCTGCGACCAGCGCCGACGTCGAGGCGCTCGGTCCGCGGCGTTCCGACCAGTTCCGCCACCGGGCCGCGACCGTCGAACGGATGCGCGAGGCCGGTCTCGACGCCTACCCCGTCGGCGCCTCGTCGGTCGCCACGACACCGCTCGCCGACCTCGACGCGCAGGACTGGGACGGGCGGCGCACGCTCTCGGTGGTGGGGCGCGTGCGCCAGGTGCGTGACCACGGCGGCGTCGTCTTCGCCACCCTGGTCGACGGCGACGCCCGGGTGCAGGTGCTGCTCGACGCGGCGCGCCTCGGTCGCGAGGGCCTCGACCAGTTCACGGCGTTCGTCGACGTCGGCGACCTCGTGCGTGTCGACGGCACGACCGGCCTCTCCCGCTCCGGCACCCGGAGCCTTCTCGCGCAGACCTGGCGGATGGAGGCCAAGTCCTTGCACCCCATCCCCTTCGACGCCTTCGAGGACCCCGCTGCCAAGGCCCGGCAACGCTCGACCGACCTGCTCGTGCACCCGGGCAGCGTCGAGCTGCTGCGCCGCCGCTCGGCGGTCGTCGGCGCGATCCGTCGCAGCCTCACCGACGCCGGCTTCCTCGAGGTGGAGACGCCCATGCTCCACACGACGCACGGCGGAGCGAGCGCTCGCCCCTTCCGGACCTTCATCAACGCCTACGGCGTCGACCTGTCCCTGCGCATCGCGCCCGAGCTCTACCTCAAACGGCTCCTCGTCGCCGGCCTCGGGCCGGTCTTCGAGCTCGGTCGGAACTTCCGCAACGAGGGCGCCGACGCGACGCACAACCCCGAGTTCACCTCGCTCGAGGTCTACCAGCCCCATGGTGACTACGTGACGATGCGCCTGCTCGCGGAACGTGTCGTCCGGGAGGCGGCCCGCGCCGTGCACGGTCGTGAGGTGATCCCCGTCCCGGCTGCCGGCCAGGTCCGCGCCGGCCTCGACGGTGTCGAGCTGCTCGACATCAGCGGTGAGTGGCTCGTCGTCCCCGTGCTCGATGCCGTCTCGGAGGCGGTCGGGAGCACGGTGACGATGGGCACCGACATCGACGTGCTCCTCGGCATCGCCGCGATGCACGGGGTCCGGGTGCGTCCCGAGATGGGGGCCGGCGCCGTCATCGAGGAGCTGTATGCCGCTCTCGTCGAGCCGACGACCCTGCAGCCGACCTTCTACGTCGACTTCCCGCGGGAGACCTCTCCGTTGACCCGTCCGCACCGCCGGGAGGACGGGCTCGTGGAACGCTGGGACCTCGTCGTGGCCGGGATGGAGATCGGCACGGCATACAGCGAGCTGACGGACCCCCTCGACCAGCGGACCCGGCTCACGGAGCAGTCGCTCAAGGCCGCCGCCGGTGACCCGGAGGCGATGGAGGTCGACGAGGACTTCCTCCTGGCCCTGGAGACCGGCATGCCGCCGAGCGGAGGTCTCGGGCTCGGGGTCGACCGGCTCGTCATGCTGCTCACCAACACCCCGATCCGCTCGGTGCTCACCTTTCCCTTCACCCGCCCGGCGCCCGGCGCCCTCGCCGCCCGAGAGGCCGGTTCCGCCCGCCCCGCCCGCGAGGCCGGAGACGCTCGGGTCACCACACCCACCCCAGCCCCTCGAGAAGCGAGCCCTGCATGGAGCTGACCGATGCCAGCCTGCTCGCCCTGCTGGGCGTCATCGCACTCGCCCTCTTCGGCCTGCTCGTCGCGGGACTGCCCCGCTCCCGGCGTCCGGTCGTGGCCGGGGCGGTGCGGGGTGCCCAGGTGCTCCTGCTCAACGTGATCGTCGTCGCCGTGGCCGGAGCGGCGCTCAACGACCAGTACCTCTTCTACTCCAGCTGGGGCGACCTCTTCGGGTCCCGCTCCTCCTCCGTCCAGACCCACCAGGGCGGCACGGTCCCCGAGGTCGTCGCGGCGCCGGTGCACGGTCCGGGCCTCGGCGGCGCCGTCACCCCCGGGGTGCTGCCCGGGCTGCCACAGCCGTCCACCCGACTGCAGACCTACACCGTCGTCGCGGCGCGCTCGAACGCCAAGGCGCAGGTCTACGTCTACCTCCCGGCCGGCTACGACCCACACTCGCCGCGGACCTACCCGGTCATCGTGGGCCTGCACGGCTTCCCGGGGAGCCCGAGCACCTTCCTGGGGCTCAACTTCATCAGCACCATCGACCTGTTGACGTCGCAGCACCGCATGGCGCCGTCGATCGTCGTCGTGCCGCGCATCGACACCCCGGCCAGCCTCGACACCGAGTGCGTCAACGGCGGTCCCGGTCAGCCGCAGACCGACACCTGGCTCGCGCACGACCTCCCGGCGTGGACCGTCCACCACTTCCGGGTCCAGCGCAAGCGCACCTCCTGGGCCACGGTGGGCTACTCCTACGGCGCCTGGTGCGCGGCGTCGTTGACCATGCGTCACCCGGATGTCTACGGCGCCGCGGTCGTGCTCCAGGGCTACTTCCGCCCCGACTTCAGCGCGGCCTACGACCCGCTGACCACGGACGGCCTGCGCAACTACGACCTGGTCGCCCTCGCGCGCAACGCGCCACCACCCGTGGCGATGTGGGTGCTCACCTCGCGAGAGGACTCCCTGTCCTATCCGACGACGTCGAAGTTCCTCAGTGTCGCCCGGCCACCGCTCGACGTCACGGCCACCGTCCTCGCGCACGGCGGGCACCGTCTCGACGTGTTCACCCCCTACGTGCCGAACGCCCTGACCTGGCTGGCCCAGACCCTGCCCGGGTTCCGTGCCTGAAGGAGGAGGGCGTATGCCGTCCGGCGACCTGCCGAGGGCGCCGCGGCCCGACGCCCCAGCGCGGTCTCGCGCACGTGGTCGCCCTGCCTCCCACCACGTCATCGCGGTGCTGCTCGGTCTGGCGGCGCTCGTGGGCCTCGTCGTGAGCGGGATCGTCCCGGGACTGCTCCCGTCTCCCACGGTCGAGCCCGCGCCCGGCCCAACCCCGACCCTCGCGAGCGGTCCCGCGGGAGCCTCGGGAGCCTCGGGAGCCTCGGGAGCCTCGGGAGCCTCGGGAGCCTCGGGAGCCTCGGGAGCCTCGGGAGCCTCGGGAGCCGACCCTGCGACACCCTCGGCAAGCCCGTCCGTTGCCAAGGGGCCCCTGACCCTGGTCGGGCTCGGCGACTCGGTGCCCTCGGCGGAGACGTGCGGCTGCACCGGCTACGTCGAGCAGACGGGCAGCAGGCTCGGGCAGCTGACCCACCGCGGCTGGGTGGTGCACAACGACGCCAACGGCGGCTGGACCACCGCTGACGTCGTCTCCGACCTCGACTCCGCACCGACCCGCGACCACCTCGCCAGTGCCGACCTCGTGGTCGTCGAGGTGGGCGCGAACGACTTCAACCTCGACCGCGTCGAGGACAGCAGCTGCTTCCCGGCCGCGGGGTCGGCCTGCTGGTCCTCGACGGTGGCCGGACTGCGCGACGGGCTGACCCAGATCATCCAGACGGTCCGCAGCATCGACCACCGCCCGGACCTGCGCATCGCCCTGCTCGGCTACTGGAACATCACCGTCGACGGGTCGGTCGGTCGTGCGCTGGGCGAGAGCTACGTGCTCGGCAGCGACGCGCTCACCCGGCTCGTCAACGAGACCATCCAGCAGGTGGCCACCACGACAGGGACCGTCTACGTCGACGCGTACAGCCCGCTGAAGGGCCCGACCGGCACGCGCGACCCCACGGACGACCTGCTCTTCGACGGCGACCACCCGAATGCCGACGGCCACGCCCTCCTCGCCGGGGCCGTGGTGGACCAGCTCCTCACGACGGGAGCGGTGCCCGCCTGGACGGCGGCGCCCTGAGATCGTCCGCCGTCACGTCACGGTGTCGGACGCTCGACGCGCTCCCTCGTTGTTGCGCCGTGCCGCCCGGTCGCCGAGGATCGTCAGCCGGTCGACGAGGGGGGACCCGAGCCGGCGTCTCGCCTCGTGGCCCGGGGCCGTCCGGGCCCCCTCCCGCCCGGGCGCGTCGGGCAACAGCCGACCCATCAGCCCCATGAGGCGCGTCGTCGTCGCCGGGGCGAGCCCACGGAACCGGATCCCGAGCCAGGCCAGCGGCGTGAGGACGACCATCGGGCGGCCGGCGAGCACGGCATCGACGATCCGCCGGGCGGCACGATCGGCGTCGACGGACAGGAGGGGGAGCGAGGCGGCCGACGCGAACCACGCGTACTCCGCCGCGGCGTCACCGCCGAAGCGCGCATGCTGGTGACCACCGGTCCGCATGAGGCCGGGCACGATGGTCGTGGCCGTGACGCCGCTCCCGCTGAGAGCCGCCGCGAGGCCGTCCGAGAAGCCGACAGCGGCGAACTTCGCCGTGGCATACGGCAGCAGGTGCGGCGGCGACACCATGCCCCCGATGGAGGTCACCGTCCCGATCCGCCCGCGTCCGCGACGACGCATGTGGGGCAGCACCGTCATGGCGGCATGGATGGGACCCCAGGCCATGGTGTCCATCGCGTCTTCGAACTCGTGGAGAACGAGTGACTCGACGGGAGCGGTCTGGATGACCCCGGCCACCGTGACGAGGACCTCGATGGGGCCGACGACGTGCTCGACCCGGCCCACCAGCTCCCCGACGTCGTGACGGTCCCGGACATCGCACCGCTCCCCCGACACGGGTCCCCACTCGCTCAAGGTCCGTGCCGCGCCCTCGATCTCCTCGACGTCCCGGGCCGCGACCACCACGCGGTGCCCGCGGGTCAGCAGCTCCCGGGCGATGAGCAGTCCCAGCCCGCGAGACCCGCCGAGGACGACGGCCACCGGCCGCTCGGCGGAGGTCTCGGTCGTCTCGGTCGTCTCGGTCGTCTCGGTCGTCTCGGTCGTCTCGGTCGTCTCGGTCGACGCTGTCGCGTCGGACAGGGCCCGGTCGCTCGGTCGGGTCGGGTGCATGCTGCGCCTCCTGGCGGGTTTTCCCTCGTGCCGCCATGGGTAGGAGCCACGACATGAGGGCTCTCACCTGGCACGGCATCGAGGACGTCCGTGTGACCGACGTACCCGACCCCGTCATCGCTGACACCACTGACGCCATCGTGCGAGTCACATCCACCGCCATCTGCGGCTCGGACCTGCACCTCTACCGGGTGCTCGCCCCCTACCTCCAGCCGGGGGACGTCCTCGGCCACGAGTTCATGGGCATCGTCGAGGAGGTCGGCCCGGACGTCGCCACGCTGGCCGTGGGTGACCGGGTCGTCGTGCCCTTCAACATCTCCTGCGGACGGTGCTGGATGTGCCAGCGCGGTTTCTTCGCGCAGTGTGAGACCACTCAGAACACCGCGTCGGGCAAGGGCGCCAGCCTCTTCGGCTACACGAGCCTCTACGGATCCGTGCCCGGCGGCCAGGCGGAGTACGTCCGGGTGCCGCATGCCGACTTCGGTCCGATCGTCATCCCCCACGAGCGGCCGGACGAGCGCTTCCTCTACCTGTCCGACATCCTGCCGACCGCCTGGCAGGCGGTGGAGTACGCCGACGTCAGCGCCAACGACACCCTTGCGGTCCTCGGGCTCGGCCCCGTCGGGCAGCTCGCCGTCCGGGCGGCCCGGCACCGCGGGGTCGGACGCGTCATCGGGGTCGACCTCGTGCCGGACCGGATCGAGAAGGCCCGCGCCCACGGCGCCGAGGTCATCGATGCGCGCGACACCGAGGTCGTCGATGCGCTCATCGAGATGACGGACGGCCGAGGACCCGATGCCGTGATCGACGCGGTGGGCATGGAGGCGCACGGAAACCCCTTGTCGGAGATGGTAATGGGAGCAGCCAGCCGCCTGCCCAAGCCCGTCGCCCGAGGAGCCATCGAACGCTTCGGCATCGACCGTCTGGCCGCTCTGCACACCGCGGTCGCGGCCGTCCGCCGTGGCGGCACCTTGTCGATCAGCGGCGTCTACGGCGGCTCCGCCGACCCGATGCCGATGATGGAGCTCTTCGACAAAGGCCTGACGGTCCGGATGGGCCAGTGCCACGTGCGCCGCTGGAGCGACGAGCTGCTCGACATCGTCCGGACCGACGACGACGTGCTCGGCCTCGAGGGCCTGGCCACGCACCGTGCCGGCCTCGACGACGCACCGGACCTCTACCGAGTCTTCCAGGAGAAGCAGGACGAGTGCCTCAAGGTCGTCCTCACGCCCTGAGACACGCGCCGACCCCGCACGCAGCCCCCATCCACCGAGCAAGGAGAAGCCGATGAGTGTGACCAGCTTCCAGGACCTGCCCCTGGCCGACCGCGACCGGGAGTGGGACGGCGACGCCGCGGAGAAGCGGGTCCGCGAGTGGGCCGGCGCCACCGACGAGCCGAACGAGAAGTACCGCGACGCCCACGTCTGGTACGACGCCGAGCACAAGACGAACTTCACGGCATACAAGCTGCTCGTCGCGGATGTCGTGGACGGTCGCCTCCGGGCCGTGCCCCGCGGGGTCATGGCCGCGGCCGCCGTCATGCAGGGGTCCCGTGGGGGCGTGGACCTGCCCGAGAAGGACCGCGACCGCGTCCGCAGCCACCTCGCGAAGTACTACGCGAAGATGGGCGAGGACGCGCCGTGGGAGCGCGACTGAGCGTCGCCGTCAGTCCGTGGCGTCCTCGAGCCGCGGTCGGCCGCCGCCGATCGTCGGCAGGACGCCGGTGTCGGCGACCTCCCGGGCCACCTCGTGCAGCTTGCGGTTGGTGTTCTGGCTCGCCATCCGCAGCAGCCCGAAGGCCTGGTCACGCGTCACCTGGTGCCGGGTCATCAACACGCCCATGGCGACCCCGATCTCGCGGTTGCTGACGAGGGCCTTCCGGAGGTTCTCGACCTGCTGCTGGTTGGCCGACAGGGCGACCGCCAGGGCCCCGTGGGTGGCGAGCATGAGACCGACGAGCTCGGCGTGCTCGTCGAACGCGGCCACCTCGTCCGCATAGATGTTGAGGCCGTCGATGCTGTCGTCCGTCTCGTGGCCGAGGCGGTAGCTGAGCATGCTGAGCAGACCGAGCTCCCTCGAGACCCGCTCGCCGTACTCCGGCCACCGTTTGTCGTGACGCAGGTCGCGCGGGCGATAGAGCGCGTCCTCGACGATGGCGTCGAGGCAGGGACCCGAGCCCAGGGCGTACTGGATGTCGTCGGCGCGACGGGCCCGGTCGTCGGTCGCCGCGACCGTCCGGAAGCGGCCGTGCTCGTAGGTCGTGATGCTCGCGCAGACGGAACCTGGCACGCGGTCTACGGCCATCCGGACCACGGCGTCCAGGGTGTCGGCGGGCTCCATGGACTCGAGCTCGGCACCGAGCTGGCCGAAGGACTCGGCGACCACGCGCAGCTCGTCCTCGGCCTGCTGGAGCTCGTCAGCGCCCATCCGCTCACCGTCCCTTCTCCCGTCGACCGTAGACCTTGGCGAGTACCGAGGCGAGAGCCGATCGGAGGGCCACCGTCCCGGGTAGGTCATCAGGAGGCCAACCCCGAGGAGCACCTGCGTGTCGTCATGTCCATCAACCTGATCTACCTCATCGCCGGAGCGGCGATGTTCCTCGCAGCGGTGCTCCCCTCCGTGCTCGACCGGTATGCCGTGTCGGCAGCGATGGTGCTCCTGCTCCTCGGCATGGCCATCGGCCTGCTCCCACTGCCCGAGGGGATGCGCCTCGACCCGGTCGTCATCCGACCGCAGGTCGAGCGGGTCACCGAGTTCACGATCCTCGTCGCCCTCATGGGTGTCGGCCTCGCCATCGACCGCTCGTTGGACTGGCGCAGCCGTGCCTCGTGGGCCGCGTGGTCCCCGACGTGGCGACTGCTGGCCATCGCGATGCCCCTGACGATCGCCTCCGTGGCGTTGCTCGGCTGGGGGCTCGGCATCGCGCCCGCCGCCGCCCTGCTCCTGGGGGCGGCCCTCTCCCCGACCGACCCCGTGCTGGCCAGCGACGTCCAGGTCGAGGGCCCACGCGTCGACACCACGAGCACTCCTGACGATGCCGCGGACGAGGGTGCGGGTTCTCCTCCCGACGACGACCAGGCACTGGGCGAGCCTGTCGACGAGAAGGACGACGTGCGCTTCGCGCTGACCTCCGAGGCAGGTCTCAACGACGGTCTCGCCTTCCCGTTCGTCACCGCGGCCCTGCTGCTCGCCTCCGCCGGAGGACTGTCCTCGGTGGGTTCGTGGGGCCTGCAGTGGTTCGCGTGGGACCTCGTCGGCAAGGTCGTCATCGGCGTCGCGGTGGGCATCACGGTCGGCTGGGGCCTGGCCCGCATCGCCTTCCGGTCCTCGCGGCGCTCACTGCGTCTCGCTGAGCAGGGTGAGCCCCTCCTCGCCCTGGCGGCCCTCGTCCTGACGTACGGCGCCAGCCAGCTCGTGGGCGGCTACGGGTTCCTGTCGGTCTTCGCGTGCGGGATGACCCTGCGGGCGGCCGAACGCAACCACCACTACCACCGCTCCATGCACGAGGTGGTCCAGCGGCTCGAGCGTCTGCTGACGCTGATCATCCTGCTCATGCTCGGTATGGCGATGACCAAGGGCGTGCTCGGGCACCTCGACTGGCGCGGGGTGGTGATCGCCCTGGCCCTCGTCTTCGTCCTGCGCCCCCTCGCCGGGTGGGTGAGCCTGCGCCTGCGGGCCCGTCCCGCGAATCTGCCGGGGGGCCTCGGCCGCCGAGAGACGCTCGCGACCGCGTTCTTCGGGGTGCGCGGCATCGGCTCGCTCTACTACCTCGCCTTCGCCGCCGGCGAGCACGCCTTCTCCGACGAGCGCTGGATGTGGTCCACGGTCGCCTTCACGATCCTGCTGTCGGTCATGGTGCACGGGACGCTCGCGACGCCGGTCATGCGCTATCTCGAGCGCCGCCGTGAGCGCGCCGGCCGAGCAGAGGGCGCGGGCCGGGCATAGCGCGCCTGACGCATACGCTCCCCTCGGAACGGGCCGACCACGCAGGCACGGTCCGGCAGGTGTGCAGGCACCCCCGCGCGGGTATGAGTGCTGGGGAGGCTCCAGCCCAGCGGCCCCCGACCCCGCGCCGACGCCCCCTCGATCGGTGTGCGTCGGGCGTGCGCACCGAGAGGCAACCGGTTGAGTCCCGTCATCGCATCCGTTCCGTCAGGCCACGTCTACGTCCGGCACCTCGCGCCGCCGGACGGCCGGACGACGGTCACCCGCCTGCCCGACCCACGACCGCGCGCCGACGTCCCCGACGCGCAGTGGTGGCCGCCCCGGATGCTCGAGCCGGGTTGGGTCGACGAGCATGCCGACGAGTTCGACCTCATGCACGTGCACTTCGGCTTCGACGCCGTCTCGCCCGACGACCTCGCAGACGTCGTCTCGAGCCTGCGCCGTCACGGCCGCCCGCTCGTCGTCACGGTGCACGACCTGCGCAACCCGCACCACGTCGAGCGAGGACTGCACGACGCCCAGCTCGGCGTCCTCGTCGAGGCGGCGGATGCCGTCCTGACCCTGACTCCCGGGGCGGCGGCGGAGATCGCGGCCCGTTGGGGTCGTGAGGCGATCGTCGTGCCGCACCCGCATGTCGTCGAGGAGCCGCGGCTCTCGCAGGAGCGAGTGCCCCACCCCGGTTTCGTCATCGGCGTCCACGCCAAGAGTCTTCGAGCGGGGATGGACCCCCTCCCCGTCATCGAGGAGATCGTCGCCACGCTCCCCGACCTTCCGGGTGCGCGGCTGCGCGTCGACGCCCACACCGACGTCATGACGCCCGGGCATCCCCGTCATGCCGTCGAGCTCGAGCCGCGCCTGCGTGAGCTCGAAGGCCGCGGCCTCGTCGACCTCCACGTGCACGACTACTTCACCGACGGCGAGCTCTGGCACTACCTCCAGTCGCTCGACGTCTCCGTCCTGCCCTATCGCTTCGGCACCCACTCCGGGTGGCTCGAGGCGTGCTACGACCTGGGCACCACGGGGCTGGTCCCCGACTGCGGCTACTACGCCGACCAACGGCCCTGCATCGTCTACGGCGTGCCGGGGTCGACGCCCGAACGGAACGGGGACGGCGCCCCACCGCTGCGCGAGGGGCTCTTGCGCGCCTACCGCGAGCGCCCGACGTGGCGGGCCGACCCCGAGGCGCGCCGCCGCGAGCGCCAGGAGATCTCCCGCGTCCACGAGCAGGTGTATGCCGGCGTGCTGGCCGCGGTGGCCGACCGGGGTGCGACGTGCACGTCGTAGTCCTGGCTGCCTCGAAGCACCCGATCGCCGAGCCGTTCGCCGGCGGTCTGGAGTCCCTGACGTGGCACCTCGTCCGCGGCCTTCGCCGCCGCGGCGTGGACGTCACCTTCTTCGCCGGGCCCGGGAGCGACCCCACGCTCGGGGCGACCGAGCTCGACGTCGCGCCACTGCGCCTCAGCGACACGGCACGTGCCGACGTGTCGATGGTGCCGGAGGCGTGGTTGCGCGAGCACCACGCCTACCTGCAGGTCATGCTGTCCCTCCAGCGGCGCGACGACATCGACGTCGTGCACAACAACAGCCTCCACCACCTCCCGGTCGCCATGGCCGGCGCACTCCGCGCGCCGGTGCTGACGACCCTCCACACCCCGCCCACCCCCTGGCTCGAGCCGGCGATCGCGATCGACTCGAGTGCCCGAACATCGCGGCGGAACAGTCACTTCGTGGCCGTCAGCAGGCACACGGCGCAGTCGTGGTCGCACGTCGCCTCGCCGGACGTCGTGCACAACGGTGTCGATGTCCGGCGTTGGGTCGCGGGACCGGGTGGCGACGACCTGGTGTGGGTCGGCCGCATCGTCCCCGAGAAGGCACCCCACCGGGCCATCGCGATGGCGCGGGCGTCCGGGCGCCGGCTGCGCATCGCCGGACCCGTCGGTGACGCCGGCTATTTCTCCCGACACGTCGCAGGCGAGCTCGACGACGACGTCTCCTACGTCGGCCACCTCGACACGGACGGCCTCGTGGCGCTGGTCGGCAGCAGTGCAGCCATGCTCGTCACGCCGGAGTGGGACGAGCCCTACGGCCTCGTCGCCGCCGAGTCGCTGGCGTGCGGCACCCCGGTGGTCGCCCTGGACCGTGGTGGCCTCCGGGAGTTCGTCGTCCCCGGGGTCGGTGTCCTGCTCCCGCGCGACGCCGGGTCCGGCGAGGCGGCGCAGGCCGTGGCGACGGCCGTCCGTCTCGACCGGGCCGACTGCCGCGCGCACGCCGTCGCCGCGTGCTCGGTCGACGTCATGGTCGAGCGGTACCTCGAGCTCTACCTGTCGATCACCGGCCTCCGCGGTGCCGCGTGATCGGCTACTACGTCCACCACCACGGTCTGGGTCACCTGACCCGCCTGCAGGCGGTCGCCGAGCACCTGAGGTCTCCGGTGACGGGCCTCAGCTCGCTGCCCGCCCCCCTGTCCTGGGACCAGGAGTGGGTCCACCTCGAGCGCGACGACCGGATGCCGCCCGCGGCCGCCCTGCTCGCCGACCCCACCGCGCACGGGGTGCTGCACTGGGCACCCCGGCACGACCCCGGTCTGGCGGACCGCATGGCCGCAGTCGCCGAGTGGATCCGGCGTGCCCGGCCCTCCCTCGTCGTCGCCGACGTGTCCGTCGAGATCGCCGTGCTGAGTCGCCTCTGCGGCGTGCCTGTCGTGGTGCTCGCCATGCCGGGTGTGCGCACCGACCGAACCCACTCCCTCGCCTACGACCTCGCCGACGGGCTGCTCGCGCCGTGGCCCGAGACCGCGCACACCGAGGGCTGGCCCCAGTCCTGGCTGGCGAAGCTCTGGGCCGTCGGTGCGCTGTCGCGCTTCGACGGCCGAGGGCCGGCCCGGACGCCCGGTGAGAACTCCGGGCACGCGGCCGGGACCGATGCACTCGATGTCGACCGTTCCGTGAGCCGGGCAGGCGCCGCGGCGGCGCGGCGCGTCCTGCTCCTGTGGGGCGGCGGCGGCCGCGGCACCTCGGCCGCGYAGGTCGAGGCCGCCCGGGCCGCCACCCCGGGCTGGGACTGGGTCGAGCGCGGACCCGGCTCGCCCTCGCCCGACCTGTGGGCCGACCTGGCGGCCGCCGACGTCGTGGTCACCCACGGCGGCCAGAACGCCGTGGCCGAGGTGGCCGCCGCCCGACGACCCGCGGTCGTGGTCGCCCAGCCCCGCCCCTTCGACGAGCAGGTGGCCACGGCGCGGGCGGTCGACCGCCTCGGCATGGCCGTGGGGCTGGACACGTGGCCCGAGGCCGCCAGCTGGCCCGGGCTGCTCGACCGCGCACTCCGCCGGGGCGGTGAGGGCTGGGGTGCGTGGTCTACCGGCCACGGGGCGGAGTCCGCCGCAGCTCGGCTCGACGCGCTGGCCGACCGACAGTGCCCCGGGACGGCGACTCGGGCGGCGTCGTGACGGACCCGTTCGGGCTGGAACTGCCTCGCCCGCCGTGCCGGGCGCCTCGCTCCGGCGGGACGGGCACGCTGGCCGTCGTCACCATCGTGCACGGGCGCCACGAGCACCTCGAGCGCCAGCTGTGGGGACTGCGCCAGCAGCGACATCGCCCCGATGCGCACGTCATCGTCGCCATGGACGACCCACGCGTGGAGGCCGTCGCCCGCGAGCACGCTGGCAGCTGGGAGGTCCACGTCGCCTCGATCGGCCGTCGCGGCGGCCACCTCCCCCTGGCCGCCGCCCGCAACCTCGGCGTGGACGTGGCCGCGGCCACCGGCGCCGACCGGGTCGTGCTGCTCGACGTCGACTGCATCCCTTCGGCAGGGCTGCTCGAACGGTATGCCGGCGTGCTGGGCTCCGTGGCCGGCCACAGGCCACATTCGCAACACCCGGATCTCGTTGACGGCCCGGTGGTCCTTGCCGGGGAGGTCGCCTACCTGCCTCCCATGCCGCCCGGACGCGACTACCGCGACCTGGGCCTGGCAGCCCTGACCGGACTCGCGCCACCGCACCCGGCCCGTCCCGTGCTGGCCGCTGACGAGGCGAGCCCGGCACAGGACCTGCGTCTCTTCTGGTCGCTGTCCTTCGCCCTCACCGTGCCCTCGTGGAGGGCCGTCGGGGGCTTCGACGAGGGCTATGTCGGCTACGGGGGGGAGGACACCGACTTCGGGCAACGGGTCGGCGCTGCGGGCGGACGGCTCCTGTGGGTGGGGGGCGCGCTGGCCCACCACCAGCACCACCCGACAGCCTCTCCTCCCGTGCAGCACGTGCACGACATCGTCGCCAACGCCAACCGGTTCGCCGAGCGCTGGGGCTGGTGGCCCATGGAGGGATGGCTCGAGGTGTTCGCCGCGCGGGGACTCGCGTGTCGGTCAGCCGACGGCACCTGGCGGACGAACAGCGCCCCGTCCACCTGAGGAGGTGTCAGCGGGCGACGACCACCGTGCTGAGCGCGTGCTCGAGGACCGCCCGGCTGACCGAGCCGAGAGTCATCCCGGCGAAGCCGCCGCTCCCGGTCGCGCCGAGGACGACCACTTCCGCCCGGGCGGACTGGCGGATCAGCTCCTCGGCTGCGTGGCCCGACACCACCTGCTGCTCGACGACGACGTCGGGGAAGTCCGCGACGACCTCGTCCACGACCTCCCCGAGGTAGGCCGCCGTGGCCTCCTGCGGGTCGGTCGTGAACCACCACGGCGACGCACCGACACGCTCGGGCGGCGCCAGTGGGTAGAGGTGCCACACCGCGAGCGCGACGACCACGGCCCCCTTGGCACGCGCGTCGGCGCAGGCCCAGCGCAGCGCGATGCGACTCTGCTTCGAGCCGTCCACGCCCACCACGATCCGGCCCGTCTGCCCGGACGCACCCGCTCCGGGGCCTCCCTCGCCACGTGTCGCCGCGCGCGATCCGCCATCAGGGCGTGTCATCTCGTCCATGGTGCTCCTCACCTCTGACCCAGCCTGCCCCGCCACGAGGCGCGGCGGCAGGTGCAACGGTCCTGTCCGGTTCGGGACCTTGGTCCCACGGGGCGCCCGACCTTCGGCCATACCCCGGTCCTCGCTCGTGCGCGCACCATCGACGCAGCGCCGCACACCGACGGCTTCGACCAGGGAGAGCACCATGTGCACCGTCCTCATCACGTACTCCACCCCGCCGCCGCCGACCGAGACCACCGGTTCGGTCCACGGCGGCACGGACGAGGCGCGCACCACGCCCACGACGACGACGTCGTCCGACCCGTCGCTGTCGGCCGCGCCGACACCGCCCTCCTTCGCCGCGTTGACAGCCGGCATCGACGAGGCCATCGCCGCTGCCATCGCCGACGAGCTGACCTGCGCCGGTCACCGGGTGGCGTGCCGCCCCAGCGTCGCGGTCACCACGACCGACGGCTTCGACCTCGTCGTCGCGGTCCACGCCCTGCGGGTGAGCCACTCGCCCCGTGGGTCGCGCGCCACCCGTCCGGCCGGGCCCGAGCCGACCTCGGCGCTCGAGACGGACGGGCCGCCACTCGACGGCGACTCGACGATCCCGATGACCTGGTGCGCCGACTGGCGCGCCGTCGATGCCTGGGCACGGAGCGTCGGCGACCACCTCGTGCGCGAGCTCGAGCTGCACACCGAGCTGGTGCGGGTGCGCGCCGAGCTCGCCCGCTGCCGCGCGATGCTGCGCGCGGCGACACCCGAGCCTCGCCCCGCCTCCACCGTGGAGCTCGGACGTCCGGTCCCGTACGGCGCCGTACGGGAGGCACACCGCCCGCACCGGGTGGCCTCGACGCGTCAGAAGACGGGGTCGTGAGATGTCGGCGTCCGGTTACCGGGCGGGACCCGAGCGCACCGTGCCGTCGCACCCCCAGCGGTCGAACCGGCGGATCAACTACGTCGACCTGACTCTCGCGGAGTGCCAGACGCTCCTCGAGTCCCGCGACGTCGGCCGCATCGGGTGGAACGCCGGACACGGTCCGCAGATCTTTCCCGTCAGCTATGCCTGCGTGGCCGAGCTCATCGTCTTCCGCACCTCCCCCTTCGGGGTGCTCTCCGAGCTCGTGCGTCCGACGCAGGTGGTCTTCGAGGTGGACGACCTCGATGCGACCCAGCACACCGGCTGGAGTGTCATCGCCCGCGGACGGGGCCAGGCCGTGGCCTCGCCCGCCCTGCTCACCCACCTGTGGACCGTCGACGGGGCCGAGCCGTGGGCCGGTGGCGTGCGCAACGTCTTCATCGGGATCACCGTCGAGCGCTTGACCGGCCGTTCGTTCGGATCACAGAGGGTGCCGTCCGTGGCGCGACGAGGAGCACACTGACGCTCAGCCGACCTGACCACAACCGCCCCCCACCGGCCAGAGCAGGCCTAGCCTTGACGCATGACGTCGACTCGTGCGACGAACCCTCCAGCTGGAAACCCGACGTGCCCTGCCCGGGCGGGACGCTGATGGTCGAGCGCGCCGCGCCGGTGCCCGAACTCTCCGACCCGCCGGGTTCGGCGGAGGACCGCCTCCGTGGATTGCTCGCCGCCAGTAGTTCCGTGGTCTCGGAGCTCGCTTTGCCGGGAGTGCTGAGGCGCATCGTCGAGGCGGCGCGGGCCGTTGCGGGGGCACGCTACGCCGCCCTCGGGGTGCTCGGCGCCGACGGCCTGCTCGAGCAGTTCATCCACTCGGGCATGGACAACGACACGGTGGAGCGCATCGGGCACCTGCCCACCGGACGGGGGGTGCTCGGCGCGCTCATCGAGCAACCCCGGCCGATCCGGCTGCATGCCATCTCCGACGACCCGAGATCCGTCGGCTTCCCGCCGGGCCACCCACCCATGCAGGGCTTCCTCGGGGTGCCGGTGCGCTCGCGGGGTGAGGTCTTCGGCAACCTCTACCTCGCCGAACGGGTCGACGGGGCGGACTTCAGCTCCGACGACGAGGACCTCGTCGTCGCGCTGGCGGCCAGCGCCGGGGTCGCGATCGAGAACGCCCGCCTCTACGAGGAGTCGCGGCGACGGCAGGAGTGGCTTCGGGCGTCCGCCGAGATCAGCCGCGACCTGCTGAGGCCCGGGCTGGGCAACGAGGTGCTCGTCCGCATCGCCGACGCCGTGCTGCGCCTCGCCGACGCCGACGTCGTCACCCTCGACTTCCCGGCGGAGACGGATCCTGCTGCGCCCGACGCTCCCGTCCCCGCTCCGGACCATCCCGAGCAGCTCGTCGTCGAGGTTGCCCGTGGTGAGGGCACGGACTCGATCGTCGGGACGGCATACCCCGCAGAGCCGTCGCTCGCGGGCACGGCGATGCGCGACCGACGAGCCACCCTCGCCGACGAGACGGGACGCGCAGAGCCGGCACTGACCCCGGTGGTCTCGGACGGGACGTGGGGACCTGCGATGGCATGCCCCTTGGTGGGAGAGGCGGGCGTGCGCGGTGCGGTCGTCGTCGCGCGCTACGCCGGGAGCCCTCCGTTCAGTCGCACGGACGTCGAGATGGCCGAACAGCTGGCCCTGCACGCAGCGCTGGCGCTCGAGCTCGCGGACGGTCGGCGCGACGAGGCTCGGGTCGCCATGCTCGAGGACCGCCACCGGATCGCGCGTGACCTGCACGACCACGTCATCCAGCGGATCTTCGCCACGGAGCTGACGCTGGAGGCCGTCACGGGACGAGCGACCGACCCCGCCGTGCGTGAGGCGCTCGGCAGGGCCATCGAGGACCTCGACGAGACGATCCGGCGGATCCGGACCGCGATCTTCACGTTGCAGAAGCCGAGGTCGTCCCTGGACGCCCGGGCCGTGCTGCTGGAGGTCGTCCGCTCCTCGACCGCCGCCCTCGGCTTCGAGCCGACGCTGCGGCTCGAGGGGCCGGTGGCGACCGTGCTCGACCCCCCACTGCTCCACGACGTCACTGCCGTGCTGCGAGAGTCGCTGACCAACGTCGTCAAGCACTCCAACTGCTCGGCCGTCGACGTCCACGTGGCCGTCACCCCCACTGTCGTCAGGGTCGAGGTCATCGACGACGGGTCGGCGCCGGTGCAGACGAGCGCCCCTCCGGGTGGGCGACCCCACCGGGGCCTCGACAACCTGGCGAGCCGGGCACGGGCCCGACACGGCGAGTGCACGCTGACCACGGGCGAGAGGGGAACGGTGCTGTCATGGAGCGCACGACCGGGGAGGTGACGACGCCGATCACGGTCTTCCTGCTCGACGACCACGAGATCGTCAGGCGCGGCCTCATCGACCTGCTCGAGTCGCACGACGACTTCCGCGTCGTCGGCGAGGCGGGGACGGCCGCCGAGGCGCTGCGGCGCATCCCCACGCTCGCGCCGCAGGTCGCGCTGCTCGACGCTCGGCTGCCCGACGGGAGCGGCATCGACGTCTGCCGCGAGGTGCAGGTGACCAGCCCCGGCACCCGGTGCCTCATCCTCACCTCCTACGACGACGACGACGCCTTGTTCGCCGCGGTCATGGCCGGCGCTGCGGGCTACCTGCTCAAGCAGATCCGCGGCCCCTCACTGACCGACGCCGTCGCCCACGTCGCCGCCGGGCACTCCCTGGTAGACCCGGCCCTGGTCGAGCGGCTGCTGGAACGCATCCGCCGCCCCGACGCCGACTCGTCCTCCGACCGGCGTGACGGTCACGATCGACGCGACGGACGGCCGGGCCACCCGGGATACCCCGCACACCCGGGGCACCCCGGCCGGGCGGACCCCTGGCCCGGTGCCAACACCCTCACCGACCGAGAGCAGGAGATCCTCGATCTCATCGCGGAGGGCCTGACGAACCGCCAGATCGGCGCTCAGCTGCACCTGGCCGAGAAGACCGTCAAGAACTACGTCTCCGGGCTGCTCGCCAAGCTCGGCTTCGAGCGACGCACCCAAGCGGCGGTGTACGGCGCCCAGCACGCCACGGAACCCGCCGACGGGCACGGACGCCCGTGACGGCATACGCCGGCAGACCCTCTGTAACGCAGTGCCGGGAACAGCGATGATGGGAGTGAGACGGCACCCGATCCCCCGAGCGGGTGCCGTCTCGCCGTCCGCGGAGGTCCCGCGCCACGCGAGTGGACGCCACCGCCGCCCCTGACTGGTTGAAGAGCGACGATGCCGCCACCTGCCCAGTACCCACCCGGGCGCAGTCGAACGGTCTGGTCCTCATGACGGTCGCCCTCAGGCCCGGGTGGCGGGCGGCGCCCCTGACCCGATCACCCACGACGGGGGAGTCGCCCAGCCGCCTCGCGACCTAGCCTGACGGGGCATGAGGACCAGACCGATCGTCGTCGCCGCGCTCTTGACCATCAGCCTCGCGCCGCTGGCCGCGTGCACGTCGCAGCCCGATCCGGTGCAGGAGCGCATCACCAACCCGGCCCGGGGCACGAGCGTCAACGCGCAGGTCGGCGACATCCGCCTCCTCGCGACCCGCATCGACGCCCCCGAGGAGCGCAAGCTGCTCGGGGGCAGCAACACGGGTCTGTTCACCACCCTCGCCAACGACGGTGGCACGGCCGACCGACTGGTGGCCGTGAGCACGGTCTACGCGCGGCAGGTGGTCATGCGGCAGGGCACCGACGGGGCCGAGGAGCCGGTCCGTATCGATCTCCCCGGCGCAGGCGTCGTGTCCCTCCAGTACCCCGGCGGACTGCACCTCGAGATGGTCGACCTCAAGGTCGACGTTCGGGCCGGGCGGCTGCTGCCGGTGAGCTTCCGCTTCGAGAAGGCCGGCACCGTGACGGTCAACGTCTTCGTCGACGGCTTCGGCCTTCCCACGGTCTCCCCCGTCTCCCCCGTCTCCCCCGTCTCCCCCGTCTCCCCCGCCTCACCGGTCGCGCCGAGCACGAGCTGACCCCGGCACGCGCCCGTCCCCGTGTGCCGGCCGCTCGAAGGCGCAGGCGAGCTCGACGAGCAGGCGGCTGCCGAAACCGGCGGCGACCTTGTTGCGCCAAGCCCGGGGCCTCCGGCAGCTGCGCCACCTCGCCGATGCGGGCCGCCGTGAGCACGGCAGCAGGGCATGGCCGCCCTGCGGTTCATCCCGATTCACCCGTCGCGGGTGACCGCACCAGAGGCGGCTGCGCGGACGATGAGACCGTGAGCCCGGCCACCACGAGCCTGGTCGTCCTCGGGGCGACGGTCGTCCTCTTCGTGTGGGACCGCCTGCCAGTGGGTGCGGTGGCCGTCCTGGCCTGCCTGACGCTCTACGCCACGGGCCTCGTCGACGCGAACACGGCACTCTCCGGCTTCGGCGACCCCGTCGTCGTCTTCATCGCCTCCCTCTTCGTCGTCAGCGAGGCCATCGACTCGGCCGGTGTGACGACGTGGGCTGGTCAGCGGCTCATCGACATCGTCGGAGACGGCGCGGTACGGCTCATGGTCGCGGTGCTCGGCCTGTGCGCGGTCCTGACGGCCGTCATCACTCTCAACGGGTCGGTCGCCGCCCTGCTGCCCCTGGTGCTCGTCCTGGCCACCCGCATCCGCCGTTCGCCGTCACTGATACTCATGCCGATGGCCTTCGCCGGCAGCGCCGGCTCCCTGCTCGCCCTGACGGGCAGTCCCGTCAACGTCATCGTGTCCCAGGCGTCCGTCGAGGCGGGGTCGACGCCGTTCCGGTTCTTCGACTTCGCGGTGGTCGGCCTGCCGCTCGTCGTGTCCACGATCGCCCTCGGGGTGCTGCTCGCACCGCGGGTGCTCCCGCACCGGCCCTCGTCGCAGCCCGTGCGGGACCTCGGTCACCACGCCAACCGCCTCGCCGCGTACTACGAGCTCAACGACGGTTTCTACCGTCTCCGCGTGCGTCCCGGCTCGCCCGTGGTCGGGGTGCCAGCAGGACGGCTCGACCTCGCGGCATACCCCGGCGTGACCCTCATCGGCGTCCAGAGCGCCGGTGGACAGGCCGTGACGGGAGCGACCCCGGTCGGCGACGACGACGTGGTCATCGTCAGCGGCATGAGCGACGCGGTGAGCCGTCTGGTGCCGGAGCTGCGCCTCGCCGTCGCGATGCGGCCCATCACGGTCGGGACGGCCGGGATCATCAACCGTGAGGTCGGGGTCGCGGAGGTCGTCGTGCCGCCTCGTTCTCCACTCGTGGGCGAGACGTCCTTCCCGGGCCAGATGCGAGGTGCTGACCTCGTCGTGCTCGGCATCCGCCGGCTCGGCAGGGACGTAGGCGCCACCCGGCTCGAGCTGGCGCCGGGCGACAGCCTTCTCCTGCACGGCACCTGGGACTCCATCGAGGAGCTCGTGCACGACCGCGACGTGCTGCTCGTCGACTCCCCCGATCTCGTTCGCCGACAAGCGGTTCCGCTCGGACCGCGCTCCGGGAGAGCCATCGTCGTGCTGCTTGCCATGGTGGTGGTGCTCGCGCTGGGCCTCGCGCCCCCGGCGATCGCCGGCCTCGCAGCGGCGACGGCGATGGTGCTGACGAAGGTGGTCAGCGTCAACCAGGCCTACCGGGCCGTCTCGTGGCAGACCGTCGTGCTCATCGGTGGCCTCATCCCGCTGTCGACCGCGATCGAGACGAGCGGCGCCGCCGACCTCGTCGCCAGGCGCCTCATCGACGTCGTCGGCAACGGCCGCCCCTACCTGCTGCTCGTCGCGCTCTTCGCCCTCACCGCCGTCGTGGGGCAGGTGGTCAGCAACACGGCGACGGTGCTCATCGTGGTGCCGATCGCCGTCGCGGCCGCGCAGGAGACCGGGGTCTCGGTGCAGCCGGTGCTCATGCTCGTGGCCGTCGCCGGCGCCGCGTCGCTGCTCACACCGATCGCGACGCCGAGCAACATGATGATCATGGGTCCCGGCGGCTACCGCTTCAGCGACTACTGGCGACTCGGGCTTCCGGTCATGCTCGTGTGGCTGGTGGTCGGCGTCGCGGTCATCCCGCTCGTGTGGCGGTTCTGACGGCCTCCGCCCTCGGCGGCGTGCTGCCGAAGGCGGCCACGGGACAGCGGTCGTCAGTCCGGGAGCCGGCGCAGCTCGAGCAGCGTGAACCCGAGGTCCTGGAAACGGTCGAGGATGCCGTGCAGGTGCGGTGCGTCGACGACGTCGCCGAACATGACCGACCCGGTGGTGCCGGTCGCGACGGTCGACTCCTCCAGCTCGGGGAACGCCGCTCGGGCGACGTCGGGGATGTGCTCGACCAGGATGAACTCGTAGCGCACGCCGCCTCCCTGCGTCGATCCGATGCCGAAGCTCCTGTCTCGATCGTGCCGCTCCCCGCCGACCCGGGCGTCACCCCGGACGGGTGAGCCGTGCGTTACAGCAGCCCGAGGCGGCGCGCAGCGGCCACGGCATCGCGTCTGGACCCCACGCCGAGCTTCTGGAAGAGCGATCGCAGCTGGGTCTTGACCGTGTTGCGGCTCACGGCCCGTGCCTCGGCGATCTCGGCGACGGTGAGCAGGGAGGGCAGCTCTCGCAGCAGACTCAGCTCGCGCGCACTGAGCGCCACATCGAGGACCGGGCCGGCCCGCAGGCTGCCGACAGGGCGCGCGTGCGCGCGCAGCTCGAGGACGAACGGCTCGAGCTCACCAAAGCGACCGGCTCCAGCCGCGAGGATGTCGGCGACCTCGGGTGCGACCTCGAGCACCAGGCGGAGGGCACGCTGGGGCGCTGCCCGGGTCAGGGCGAGGACGAGCTCCTCGTGGGCGACGGCCGGCTGGCCGTTGCGCTGGGCGGCCGCCGCCACGACGAGGTGCGCGGTGAGCGATGAGCGCAGCGTGGACGTCGAGGGGTCGGCCCCGAGGATCCGGGAGACCGCCGTCCGCGCCGCGGCATCGTCACCGGCGTACAGGTGACGCAGACCCGACATCGACGCGACCTCGGTCTCGGCCCCGGGCAAGCCCGAGCAGAGCTGCTCGACCTCGAGTGCGAGCCGGGGAAACCCTGCCTGCAAGACGATCCGGTGGGCGCGGGACAGCTCTGCCACGGCCATGTGCGGAGTCATCGCCACACGCGCCACGGTGCGGGCACCTGCCATGACCCTGGCCACGACGTCCTGTCGGGCTCCCGGCTGGTCGGCCGCCTCGACGAGGTCGAGGTTGGCCTCGAGCATCCTTGCCAGTCGCCCCAGCTGCTCGAGGCCGCGAGCCGCCGTCGACATCCCGTCGGACGCGTTGCTCGCTTCGACGTCGGTCAGGGCTGCGCCCTGCGTCGACGCGACTGCTGTCAGCAGCTCGAGCGCTGCCCGGTTGCGCTCACGCGCGGTGGCGTGGTCGAGGACGTTGAAGGCCCCCCAAGCAGCCAAGACGTGGGCGGGGAGCAGCCGGGGCGCCGCCACCCACGGCGTCCCCTGCGCGTCGACAAGAACACGCTCGGACCACGCCGTCATCTCGACGAGGTCCTCCCGACCGGCCGCCACCGACGCCAGACCCACCATGGCCTGCAGCGCCGGCAACGGGTGGCCGGACCCTTGCGCGGTCCTGAGGGCTGACCGGTAGGCGGCCCGCGCCTCGTCCAGACGTCCGGCACCGAGGAGGACGTCGCCGCTCGTCAGCTCGTCGAGCAGGGTCAGGTCGGTCTGGGCATGGGGCACCCGTCCGGCCGACAGACCCTGCTCCGGCAGGTTCTGCACCGTGACGGCGGCGGACGGAAGGTCGCCGCCGACCGGCGGCGACGCGCTTCCCGCTGGTGCCGACTCCTCGGACCACGCCGTGAAGGTCGAGCTCAGCTCGGCGGCGAGCCCGGCGGCGAGGCCGTCTGCGAGGCCGGCTGCGAGCGTCTCGGCGAAGCTCGGCTCGGCACCGGGGACGGGGCCCTGCCGGCGCCCTGCTGGGGTGTCGCCCACGAAGGCGAGCCACCGCAGACCCACGGCCAGGAGCCGCTCGAGCGGCAGCATCGACGGGTCCGCCGCCGTCGCGGGCTGATCACGCAACGGCTCGGAGCACCACGTCCCCGGCTGGGTCACGAGCGATGCGAGCTGGTCACGGGCCGCCGAGGGGTCGGAGAGGTCGAGGCTCGCCAGTGCCGCGACTGCGGTCATGACGGGGTCGTCGGCGCGGACCGCGCGGACCGCGGCCTCCACGTCGGAGGCGCGACCGTCGAGCAGCAGGTGCAGGGCGTGCTGGTGGATGACGTCGCTCATGAGGTCGAGGTCGCCCGCTGCCTCTGCGTGACGCAGGGCCTGCCCGGGAACCTCGTGGGCGGCATACCACTGGGCGGCCCGGGCGTGGACGTCACGTGCGCCTCGCGCGCTCCTGGCCTCGAGCATCGCGCTGAGGTAGCTGCGCAGGAGCACGTGGTAGCGGTAGGTCGGCGTCCCCACCCGGTCGACGGTCACCATGGCGTTGTCCGCGGAGAGGGACTCGAGCAACGCACCCGCATCGTCCCGCCCGGTGACCGCGGCCCCCAGGTCTGCCGTCAGGTCCTCGAGGACGGAGGTCGAGAGGAGGAACTCGCGCGTCGACTCGTCGAGGCTCGCCAGCACCTCTTCGACGAGGTAGCCGGACATGGCCCGGTTGCTCCGCGCGAACTCACGCAGGAAGACGTCTGCGTCGCGGCCGCGGGCCAGCGAGACGGCGGCGAGTGCGACGCCCGCGGCCCAGCCCTCGGTGAGCTCCTGGAGGTAACGCACCTGGTGGTCCTCGAGCGCGAGGTCGTGCCGCGACAGCAGCTCGCGGGTGTCGTCGAGCGTGAAGCGCAGGTCCCGCTCCCGCACCTCGACGAGTCGTTCCTGGAGGCGCAGACGTGCCAGGTGCAGGTCCGGCTCGGCCCGCGTCCCGATGACCACGTGCAGGTGGGTCGGCGCCCAGCGCACCACCATTTCGACGAGCTCGACGCAACGGGGGTCCCGGACGAGATGGAGGTCGTCGAGGACGAGCCACATGTTCTCGGCAGCCGCCCCGGCGAGCTCGAGCAGGCGGGTGACGAACGCGGTACCGACCCGGTCCGGCGCGGTCTGGTCGTCCAGCCCCGCCACCGTGCCGGGAGCAGCGGCGCGGACGGCTCCGAGCAGCGTCGCGGCCATGACCTGCGGGTCGTTGTCCTCACGATCGAGCGACGCCCACCCGACGAGGTCGCCGCGCCGCTCCAGCTCGCGAGCCCAGTCGGCGAGCAGCGTCGTCTTGCCGGTGCCGACGGAGCCGGCGACGAGCACCGTGGTGCCGCTCCCGCGCTCGGACGCCGACACCAGAGGCGTCGGCACGTGGATCGCGCTCCGGCTCACGGTTCGCCCGGTCAGGCCCGGAACCCGGTGCTTGGGCGAGGGGCGGGACGGCGCCGGATCGTCACCCTCGGTCCGCCGGTCCCTCGCGCCAGCGGTCCCGACGGTCCTGGCCGTCCCCGAGCGCACGACGGTCAGCGCCCGCCGCGGGACCCGACGGGTCTCCTCGACTCGTGGGCACGTCCGGTCGACCGACGGATGAGGGGCAGCTGCGGTGACGAAGTCATACCGGTGCACTTTCGCGAGGGGTCACGTCTGCGGCACGTTCCGGACTGACCGCTCGACCGCCGACGACCGCGGTCACCGGCCGCTCAGCCCAACTTCACACTAACGCCGGGAAAGGCGGGAACCACCCGAATGCCCAACGTCCGTCGTTGCGTCCACGGGCACGCGGGGTCCGGGACGCCTACGTCACATCTCCTCGTGGGTGTCCGGGTCGCCGCCGAACAGCCGACCGTCCGCGCGCCCGAGCGCGGTGATCGCGGCCATCTCGTCGGGGGTCAGCTCGAATCCGAAGACGTCAAGGTTGCTGCGCTGCCGGGCGGGGTCCGACGACTTCGGCAGCGGAACGACGCCGAGCTGCACGTGCCAGCGCAGGATCGCCTGGGCCGGCGTGACGCCGTGGGCCTCCGCTGCTGCAGCCACCGGGTCGGCGGCGAACGGCGCGTTGCGTTTGCCGAGGGGGCTCCACGCCTCCGTGACGATGCCGAGCCGCTCGTGGACCGAGCGCAGGGGCTCCTGGGGGAAGAGCGGGTGCAGCTCGACCTGGTTGAGCACCGGGGTCACGCCCGTCGCCTCGATGACGTCGGCGAGGTGCTCCTCGGTGAAGTTGCTGACGCCGACGGACCGCACGAGGCCCCGTTCGCGGCACTCCACGAGCGCGCGGTACGCATCGACGTAGAGCCCGACGCTCGGGTTGGGCCAGTGGATGAGGGCGACGTCCACCTGCTCGAGGCCCAGGCGCTCGAGGGACCCCTCGATCGAGGCGACGGCCCGGTCGAACGCGTGGTCCCGGCCGGGCACCTTCGTCTGCACGACGATCTCGTCACGCGGCACGCCGGACCTGCGGATCGCCTCGCCCACCTCCGCCTCGTTGCCGTAGTTGACGGCCGTGTCGAGCAGCCGGTAGCCGCCCTCGAGCGCGGACACCATGGCGCGTATGCCGTCCTCGCCGGTGAGCGGGTACGTGCCGAAGCCGAGGGCCGGCAGGGCGGCGCCGTCCGTGAGCGTGCGTGTCGGGAGAGTCACCATGCTCCCCAACCTACGCAGGACCGGCGCGTGCCGGCGGATCCGGACCACCCGCGACGCATCCCGCAGCAACGGGTACGGGCAGGGCTGGTGACCGAATCTCCGGAAGGACACACCATGGAGTACACCCGTCTGGGCCAGTCAGGCCTCACGGTCAGCCGGATCGCCCTCGGCTGCATGAGCTTCGGCGACAGCAGCCGCGGCAACCACGCCTGGTCCCTCGACGAGACCGAGAGCGAGCCGCTCTTCCGTCAGGCCGTCGAGCTCGGCATCACCTTCTGGGACACGGCCAACGTCTACAGCGCCGGGTCGTCCGAGGAGATCGTCGGCCGCGCCATCAAGGCTTACACGCGCCGCGAGGACGTCGTGCTCGCCACCAAGGTGCACGGCCGCATGCACGACGGTCCGGGCGGGGCAGGCTTGTCCCGCAAGGCGATTCTCGAACAGGTCGATGCCTCGCTGGCGCGCCTCGGGACCGACTACGTCGACCTCTACCAGATCCACCGCTTCGACCCGGAGACTCCGGTCGAGGAGACGATGGAGGCGCTCCACGACGTCGTCAAGGCCGGCAAGGCGCGCTACATCGGCGCCTCGTCGATGTGGGCGTGGCAGTTCGCGACGATGCAGCACGCCGCCGACCTCGGCGGCTGGACGCGCTTCGTGTCGATGCAGGACCAGTACAGCCTCATGCAGCGCGAGGAGGAGCGCGAGATGTTCGGGCTGCTGGCCACCCAGGGCGTGGGCGCCGTCCCGTGGAGCCCGCTGGCCCGCGGTCGTCTCGCTCGCCCATGGGGCACCGAGACGAAGCGCACGGGTAGCGACGCGTTCGGGCAGACCCTGTTCTCCGACCGGGACAAGCCGATCGCCGACGCCGTCGAACAGGTCGCCGGAGCCCGCGGCATACCGATGGCGCAGGTGGCGATGGCCTGGGTGTTGCGCCAGCCCGTCGTCAGCGCGCCGATCGTGGGCCCCACGAAGGAGCACCACCTGGCCGACGCCGTCGCCGCGCTCGAGGTCGACCTGAGCGACGACGAGGTCGCCGCCCTCGAGGCGCCCTACACCCCGCGCGAGCCGTCGGGCTTCTGACGGGGCGCACGTGACCGGACCGGGGCGTCACGGCGGGCGCCCCACGGTGGGTCACGCGTGCCGCTACCGGAGGCGCCCGCCGTCTGGGGGATGATCGGGACGTCGCACTTCCGCGACGGGCTTCGATGAGGAGGTGGACCCATGCCGACCGACGGCCACCGGCGCTTCCCGCGCTCGGTCTTCGAGCACGGCGAGGACCCGGACCCGCGCTTCAGTCTCGCGAACGAGCGCACCTTCCTCGCGTGGATCCGCACCGGGCTCGCCTTCGTCGCGGCAGGCCTTGCGGTGGAGGCGCTGCAGGTGCCGCTGACCCCGTGGCTGCGGGAAGCGATCTCGGTGCTGCTCGTCCTCGCCGGCATCGCCGCCACCGCGCAGGCATGGCTCTCGTGGATGCGGACCGAGCGCGCCATGCGCCACGTGGCGCCGCTGCCGTCCTCGGGTCTCAAGCTGCCCATTGCCGTCATGCTCGGACTCGTGGCCCTCGCCGTCATCGTGGGTCTGCTGCTGTGACCTCTCCGGCCGACCGGGGCATGCAGGCCGAGCGCACGGCGCTGGCCTGGCGCCGCACCGCCCTGTCGGTCGCGGTCGGATCACTCATCGGCCTGCGGGTGCTCCCGCCGCAGCTCGGACCGCTGGGGTATGCCGTGGCCGCCCTCGGCCTGGTGTGGAGCGTCGACCTCGCACTGACCGCTCGTCGCCGCTACCGCGACGGGAGCCGCCACGTGCGCGCGGGGGACGTCGTCCCTGCGCGTGGTGTCCCTGCGCGCACGCTCGCCCGCACGGCCGCGACGACGGGAGTCGTCGGGCTGGCCGCGCTGGCGTTCGTCGTCGTCATCGCGCTCCGGTGACGCGTGCCCGCGTCCGCATCAGGTCTTGCCGAGGTCCACGGTGCACAGGGCCCAGATGACGAAGACGTCGAGGGCGATGATGACGATCGCCCAGATCGGGTAGTGCGGCAGCCACATGAAGTTGGCGATCGCCGAGACTCCGGCGAGCGCGATGCCGACCGAGCGCGCGAAGATGTTGCCGGTGAAGATGAAGCCTCCGGCCACTGCTGCACCGAGACCGACGATCATGTGGAACCAGCCCCACGCCGTCGCATTGAAGGTGAAGACGTAGTTCGGCGTGCGGACGAGGAAGTCCGTGCCGTTGACCACGGTGACAAGGCCCTCGACGAACTGGAAGAGTCCGACGACGATCATCAGGGTGGCGGCGAAGGTGCTCAAGCCGGCGGCCCAGAGCGTGCGGGTGCGGTGGGTGGTGCTGGTGCTTGCCATGGGGTCCTCCGAGACGAGTTGGAGCGTTCTCGACGTGTTTCGATGCTACGAAGCTCGACCCGCGGGCGGCTCATCCGGAGAGGATGATCCGCAGCCGGCCGAGTCAGGCGAAGGCGTCCTCGCGGTAGGCCTCCCGTCGGCGCACGGCGTCCTGGATCGCGTCCATCTGCGCGTCGGTGCAGTGGAGGTCGTAGATGTCGCGGATGAACTCCGGCAGGTCGGCGCGGTAGTCGTGCGCCCAGGCCCTGAAGGACCCCGGCAGCTGCGCGTTCTTCATGTCGATGAGCGTCTGGAAGAACGTCGTGACGGGACGCCACCGCATGCCGGGCGGTATGCCGCGGGGTGACCTCCCGGGGACCTGCTCGGGCTGCGGCCGGTCCGGACCCAACCACGGCGGCCTGCGGTTGAGCAGGTCGAGTCCGAACTTCGTGACGCCGTCGTTGTCGTGGCTGAGCAGCACGTAGCGCACCCGGGCCCGCGCGGCCTCGTCCAGGGCCATGAACTGTTCGTGGTCGTTGACGACCGCCACGAGCGCCGGGTCGACGTCGAGCCGGGGGGCGCCGGTGATCTCGTGCATCCACTTGCTGCCGTCGGGGGTCCCGATCCACAGGGCCCGGTCGATGCCGAGCGCCTGCGGCCCGAGCGTCCCCCATCCCAGCAGCACGTCCTGGCTCGTGTGGGCGCCGAGCGACTCCCCGAAGAGCACCACCTCGGGCCGCGCGTCCGGGGGCATGGTGCGCACGCGCTCGAGGATGCGCAGCCACAGCAGACGGTTCTGCTCGCGCGCGTCGCGGACCTTGCCGAGGGAGAGCGGTGACGGCCGTCGGGAGTACTGCATCGTCACGCTCGCGATGTCGCCGCGGGTCAGGTACTGCGCGGCGGCGATGGCCACGTAGTTGACGTAGCCGGTTCCCGTCGGGGAGACGAGCATGAGCAACGAGCGGGACCAGGCGTCGGTGCGGTCCATCTCGGCGATGGCGAGCTCGACACGTTCGGCCGGGGTCGCTGCGCTGTCGAGGCCGACGAACACCTGCACCGGGTGCGCCATCGCCGGCTCGCCCATCACGGTCGGGATGGAGAGGTCGGCCGGGACCGTGCCGTCGGGCAGGGGCGGCGGGCTGACGATCGGTGCCGGCCGCACGAAGGTCACGGCGTGCCGTCGCCCCTCGCGCCCGAGCGAGTCCCACGAGACGAGGCTCGCCGGGTCGCCGCTCACCATCGGGTCCGTCCACACGCCGGACGCAGCGCTCATCCACGGGTCCACGGTGGTCGTCACGGCCTCGATCCGTTGCATGGCCCGGGTCCACAGGGCACTGACGACGACGCCGGCTCCGGCCGCGAACGCCGCGTGCGAGACGACCTGCCACGCGAGGCCCACACCGGGGGCTGCGCCAGGGGCGAGCCGGCGCACCTGCTCGGCCGTCCACCGCTCGAACCAGCCGGCGCCGTAGAGCACCGCGAGGACGCCGCCGCCGGCGGCGAGCCCACCGATGGTCGGGACGTCACCGGCCGCGTCGACACCGCCGTCGGTGCCGACGCGGCGAGCGCGTTCGATGACGGCGGACGTGGCAAGGCCCACGGGGATCGACAGGGGCAGGGCCGCGAGGCGTCCGTCGGCCCCGACGGCGCGGTCGAGCCGGCGCATCGCGGCGGTGGCACCGATGAGGATCGTGCCGCACAGGGCCGTGGAGCCCATCCGCCAGGCCGCCTGGCGCACGAGGCCGTCCCTGGCCGTGGCGACGCCACGACGGTCGAGGTATGCCGCGAGGCCGAGTCCCAGCGGCGTCATCGCCAGCTCGCAGCCGAGGGCCGCAACCGAGCGGCGCCGCTCCTCAGGCCAGTCGTCGGGGAACAGCGACCAGGTGGTCGCTGCCCCGGCGACGGCAGGGGTCACGACGTCGATGACGTCCTGCGAGAAGAGGGTGAGGAGGTAGCTCGCGCCTGTCGACAGCCCGGTGATGAGGCCTTGGTCCTGCCAGGAGCGCTTCGACAGCGACGGCGCCAGGGTCGACGGCGTGACGACGGAGGCCATGACGAGACCGACCTTCTGCCCCGTGTGCACGAAGTCCGACTGCTCCATGAGCCCTCCCGCCAGTGAACCGATGGACGCGCTGTCCCGGCGGCGCACGCCCTCCTGCTCCGAGCATGGACACGACGGTGCGCCCAGCGCTCACCCTTCGAGGGTGAATGTGCCCCGAGGTGGGGAGCGTGTGGCCCAGGACGGCCCCCTGGCCCGGCCCAGGTGGCCATCATGGAGCCATGGCAACGAACGTCGACGTCGTCCCGCCCCCCGGTCCGCGTCCCGGCCTGACCCGCCTGGAGTCCGTGGACGGGAGGTCGTTCGTGGCGCGCGGCCCGTCGAACGAGCAGCCGGTGCCAGGCGACTACCTCGAGCCCGAGGGCGAGGGCGGCGTCCTCGCGTTCGTCGAGGAGGTCACCGGTGACGGGTCCGCAGCGGGCTTCTCGGCCTCCGGCACCCTCGTGCAGTTCGGTGGCGGGTCCGGCGCCTCGGGACGACCTGCGGGCGCGCCGTGGCACGACGTCGCCGTCCGGCCGACGCGGCCCGACACGGTGCAACACCTGCTGTCGGCGGCCGACCCGGAGCTGCACCTCGGCCACCTCGCGGGGCAGGACTCGGTGGGCGTCGCGCTCGTGCCCAACCGCCTCAACCGGCACACCTTCTGGTGCGGCCAGAGCGGCTCCGGGAAGACGTACGCCCTCGGCGTCCTCCTCGAACGCATCCTCCTGACGACCCGGCTGCCCATCGTCGTCTTCGACCCCAACAGCGACTTCGTGCGGCTCCACGAGCGGGCCGTCGAGGCCAACGCGCTCCAGGCGGGAGCCCTGGGCGGCCGTGACGTCGTCATCCTCCGTCCTGACGACGAGCAGACCCCGCTGCGGGTGCGCTTCACCACACTCACCTCGCGGGCCAAGGCCGCCGTGCTGCGCCTCGACCCGATCGTGGACCGGGCGGAGTACAACGCGCTCCTGCGCCTCTTCTCCGGAGACTTCGACACCGTGGACGCCGGGCAGATCCTGCCCTACCTGCGCTCCCTCGGCGACCCGGATGCCGAGGCCCTCGCCCAGCGCATCGAGAACCTGGGGGTCATCGAGTGGACGAGGACGTGGGCCCTCGGCGCGGTGCCGGTGACCGACGTCATCGCCCGCCGGCCGGCCGCGACCGTGCTCGACCTCGGCGGCTACGAGCGACCCGAGGAGCAGCTGACCGTCGCCCTCGCCGTCCTCGACGACCTGTGGGCGCGGCGGGCCGAGCGACGGCCCCTTCTCATCGTCGTCGACGAGGCGCACAACCTCTGCCCGCCCGAGCCCGAGACCCCGCTCGGCGTCGCGGTGCGTGACCGCCTCATCCAGATCGCCGCCGAGGGCCGCAAGTACGGCCTGTGGCTGCTCCTGTCGACGCAGCGCCCCTCGAAAGTGCACCCCGGCATCGTGTCGCAGTGCGACAACCTGACCCTGATGCGGATGAACTCGCGCGAGGACCTCGAGCAGCTCGCGTCTGCCTTCGGGTTCGTGCCTCGGGGCCTGCTGGCCCAGGCGGCGCGTTTCCGGCAGGGCGAGGCGCTCCTCGCAGGCGGGTTCGTGGCGATGCCGAGCATCGTCCAGATGCGCACGCGCGTCACGCCGCAGGGTGGCACCGACGTCCCGGTGCCGATGCCCTGACGGCTCAGGCGTCCGGCGGGAAGGCGATGGCCTCGCCCTCGATCCGCAGGCGGAGCTCGGTGCCCTTGGCGGCGATGAACGCGTTGGAGTGACGGATGCTGATGATCTCTCCCCCACGGGCGAGCGCCGATGTCTCGCAACCAGGTTCACGCCCCGAGGTCAGCTCGAGACGGACGGTGCTCTCGGGCCCGAAGTAGTCGGTGTCGACGACGACGCCGCGGATCGGGCCGTTCTCGTCGACGCGGATCTGCTCGGGGCGGAGCATGAGCTGGACGCGGCCCCGACGGGTCGTGGGCGCCAGCCGGACCGTTCCGAGAGAGCACGTGGCGGTGTCGCCGTCGACCCAGGCCTCGAGCATGACGGCGTCGCCCAGGAACTCCGCCGTGGCGCGGTCGACCGGCCGGGTGTAGACCTCGAGGGGGCTGTCGACCTGGGCGAGGAGACCGTCGCGCATCACGGCCACCTGGTCGGCGAAGCTGAGCGCCTCGGCCTGGTCATGGGTGACGAGCACCGTGGTGATCCCGGCGTCGTGGAGCACCTTGGCGACCGTGCGCCGGGTCGCGACCCGCAGCCCGGCGTCGAGCGCGGAGAAGGACTCGTCGAGCAGCATGAGCTCGGGCTCGCGGGCGAGCGCCCTCGCGAGCGCGACGCGCTGCTGCTGGCCGCCCGAGATCTCGTGCGGACGGCGGGCCGCGAGTGCCGCGTCGAGCGAGACCATCTCGAGCAGCTCCACCACCTTGGCCTGCGTGGCCTTGCGCCCCTTCGGCAGCCGCGCGGTGTCGATGCCGAAGGCGACGTTCTGACCGACGGTGAGGTGGGGGAAGAGGGCCCCGTCCTGGGCGACGTAGCCGACGTCGCGGTGGTGCGCCGCCACCCAGGCGCCCTCGCCGGCGAGCGCACGCCCGCTCAACGTCACCGAGCCCGCCTCGGCCCGCTCGAAGCCGGCGATGAGGCGCAGCAGGGTCGTCTTGCCCGAACCGGACGGGCCGACGATGGCCGTCGTGCTGCCCGGGTCGACCGACAGCGTGACCCCGCGCAGCACCTGCTGGCCTCCGAAGCTCTTCACGAGTCCGCCCACCTCGAGACGACCGCGCGCGGCCGGATCGTGGTAGTCGACCGTCGTGGCCGCGGAGGTCTGCGGGCTCGTCAGGGGTGTCGGTGTCATTGTCCGGCCGCTTTCTTCGACTGCTGGAAGAGCAGGTAGGTCATCGGGGCCGAGAGCACGACCATGAGCAGCGCGTAGGGGGCGGCGCCGGCATAGTCGATCTCGCTGCTCTTGGCCCAGAACTGCGTCGCGAGGGTGCGCGTGCCGTTCGGTGAGAGCAGCAGGGTCGCCGTCAGCTCGTTGACGATGGCGAGGAAGACGAGCGCCGCTCCCCCAGCGGCCGCCGGCGCCGTCAGGCGCAGGGTGACCCGGGCGAAGGCGGCCAAGGGGCGCACGCCCAGCGCCTGCGCGGCCTCCTCGAGCTCACGGGGGGCCTGGGCGAGCCCCGAGCGAAGGCTGACGAGCGCGCGGGGCAGGAAGAGCAGGACGTATGCCGCGACGAGCACGAACGCCGTCTGGTAGAGCCCGGGAAGCAGGCGGATGCTCACGGTGACGAAGGCGAGGCCGACGACGATGCCGGGCATCGAGCTCGTGACGTAGTTGGAGAGCTCGAGGGACCGCGTGAACCAGCTCGGCCGGCGCACGGCGAGGAACGCCATCGGGAACGCCACGAGGGTCGTCGCCACCGCACCGGCCACGCCGTAGAGCAGCGTCTGGAGCAGGGCCGGGACGAGCTCGTCCGGCACCCAGATCGCCGAGCCGCCGACCACGACCCACCGCACGACGAACCACATCGGGACGCCGACGGCGAGCACGACGAGGAGCAGGAGCGAGAGCTGCGCAGGGGCGTGGAGGTGGCCCAGCGGCATACGCCCCGGCACGGCCTGGCCACCGGAGCCGACGCGGGCGTAGCGGGCGGTGCCCCGGCTGCGCACCTCGGCGACGAGCAGCAGCAGGCACAGGACGACGAGCACGCTCGCGAGCATGTTGCCGGCGGCGCCGTTGAACGTCGACTGGTACTGCACCATGATCGCCGTCGTGAAGGTGTCGAAGCGGATCATCGCGAAGGCGCCGTACTCGGCCAGCAGGTGCAGGCCGACGAGCAGCGCACCACCGGTCATCGCGAGCCGCAGCTGAGGGAGCACGACTCGGCGGAACACGTGCCACGGCCCGAGCCCCAAGGAGGCCGCCGACTCCTCGAGCGCCGGGTCGAGGCGGCTCAGCGTCGCCGCCGCCGGGATGTAGACGAGCGGGAAGTAGGACAGCACCGAGATGAGCACGCCCGACCAGAGACCGCCGAGGGACGGGACGGCCGACACCCAGCCGTAGCTGTTGACGAACGCCGGGATGGCGAGCGGCGCGGCGAGGGCGAGCGCCCAGAACCTGTTGCCGCGCAGCCGGGTCCGTTCGACGAGCCAGGCACCGCCGACGCCGAGCACGAGGCACAGCGGCACCGAGAACAGCATGAGCAGGACGGTGTTGAGCAGCAGCTCGCCGACGCGGGCCCGGAAGATCAGGCCGACGGCGGTGTCCCAGCCGGTCGCGACGGTCATCGCCAGGACGTAGCCGAGGGGCATGAGCGAGAACAGCGCGATGAGCACCGCGAGCACCGCGAGCACCGGCGGTCGCCGGCGCTCCCGGAGCGCAGTCAGTTCGGTGGTCACCGGCGAACTACAGCAGACCGGCCTGGGTCATCAGATCGGTGACCGTGGCGGAGTTGAGCTTGGCGGGGTCGACCGTCGGGGCCTGGAGGTCCTTGAGGGGCACGAGCACCGGGTTGGAGGGCACGTCCGAGCCGACGGCGTACTCGAAGGACGTGCCTTGTCGGAGCACCTCCTGGCCGGCCTTGCCCGTGATGAACTTCAGCAGCGACTGGGCGGCCGCGGCGTTCTTCGACGACTTGAGCACCCCGCCACCGGACACCGACACGAAGGCGCCCGGGTCCTGGTGCTTGAAGTAGTGGGTGCCGACGTTGGCCGAGTTCTCGCCGGTCTTGGCCTGGTCGCCGTAGTAGTAGTAGTGGTAGATCAGCGCGGTCTCGACCTCGCCCGAGTTGACCGCCTTCATCGCGGTGCTGTTGCCCTTGTAGACCTTGGCGTTGGTCTTCATCGCCGTCAGCCACTCGTTCGTCGCGGCCTTCCCCTTGAGCGCGGCCAGCGCGGAGACGATCGCCTGGAAGTCGGCTCCCGACGGCGACGCGGCCCAGCGGCCCTTCCACTCGGGCTTCGCGAGATCGAGCATCGACGCCGGAAGCTGGTTCTCCTTGAGCTTGCGCTTGTCGTAGACGAGGACGGTCGAGCGGGCCGCGATGCCGGTCCACTTGCCCGTGGACGGGCGGTACTCGGCGGGCACCTGGTCGAGCGTGGCCTTGTCGACGTCGGCGAAGAGGCCGGCGTTCTCGACCTGCGTCATGGCGGGGCTGTTCTCCGTGAGGAAGACGTCGGCCGGCGACGCCGCGCCCTCCTGCACGATCTGGTTGGACATCTCGGTGTCGTCACCGTTTCGGACCGTGACCTTGATCCCGGTCTGTTTCGTGAACGCGTCGAGCCACTCCTTGGTGAGGCTCTCGTGCTGCGCGTTGTAGACGGTGATGCTGCCCGTGCCGGCGCTCGATCCGCCGCTCGCGGACGATCCGGAGCCGCAGGCCGCCAGGGCGAGGGCACCGGCCGTCGTCATGGCGACGCCGATCAGGGTGTGGGGGCGGGAGGTCATGTGAGCTGCCTTCGTGATCCGGAAGGGACGTGCCGGTCTCGCGGCCGGCACGTCCTGGTAGGTAAGCCTTACCTTACATGCCGTTCCGGACGCACTTGACCATCCTGCCGGATCGCGCGGGACACGGCTGACGCTGCGCGGTACTCGTGCCGGCACCCCACTACGCTCTCGGTCATGCGTCAGACCATCGTGTCCCTCGTCGACGACCTCGACGGGTCGGACGCCGACCAGACGGTGACCTTCGGCATCGACGGCCGGACCTACGAGATCGACCTGTCCGCAGCCAACGCCGGACAGCTCCGCTCGTCCCTGGGCGGCTGGGTGTCCAGGGCCCGGCGAGCCGGTGACGAGCGCAGCGCCGATCCCGGCCTCGTCGACACCCTGGTCCCCCGCGCGCGCCTCACCACGGTGCTCCCCGCCGTGGGCGAGTCCCGCAACGCGCTCATCCGTGCCTGGGCTGCGGAGAACGGACACCACGCCCCCGCCCGCGGCCGCATCCCGCAGCCGGTCGTCAAGGCCTACAAGGACGCCCACCGCTAGGTGTACTCGGCCTGGACGTTGGTGACACGTAGGCGTTGACGACGAGGAGAACCTCCGGGTGAGGTGTGGATTGTCGAAGTCACACACCGTCCGGAGGTTCTCGTGCCCCACGCTAACGCCCGTCTCAACGTCCATGGTCGTT